>JAWXUY010000119.1:0-5971 GCA_044425885.1 bacterium
TAAAAAAAATGCTACCCCCCCCCCGATTATTTCACGGATTACAAAATTTGTTTTAAATTTTTTATAATATCAGCGTATTCATTAGGGAATATTAAACATTAAGAATATCATATATTATAGCACTATAAACACAATATAAAATATCCTAATATTGTAATTAAGATAAATATTATTATATTATATTATTACTATTATGTCAAGGTATTATACAAAATAAATATTATTATTATTAAAATATTATCATAAATATTCCTAAAGAAGAAAGTACTATTCCTGTCGCTCTATATAATTTCTTTGGCTCGGCTTTATTCGCAAATCTTGAGCCTATTGTAGCAAAAATTAGAGTAGATATTGCACAAATACCAAAAATTAATAAGTCTGGCATAATGCCTTGTAGCATAAAATGAGATGTAGCTCCAAATAAAGCTGTAAAAGTCATTATGAATACGCTTGTACCAACTGCTATTTTTAATTCGTATTGCAGAACAGTAGTAAGTAGTATGAGCATCATAATTCCACCGCCAGCCCCTATAAAGCCACAGATAGTCCCTATAATTGCTCCGCATATAATCGGCAATATAGTTTTTAATTTAGGTGTATACTCTTTTTTAGGCTTAGTATTTTCTTGTTCTACTGGGTCTTTAGTAGATTTTGCTAAGAAGTTAAGTCCCATTAGAAGTGAGGCGTATATAGTGAGATTACCCATAGTAGCTGGAGGCACTAATTGTGCCAAAAAAGCCCCTATAATAGTAAAAATTAAGACACTAACAAAAAGAGTCCTACTATTTTTTATATCAATATTTTTATTCTTGCCATATGTATAAGCAGATATAGCACTAGCTAGTACGTCTGAGGCAAGTGCTATCCCAATAGCCTCGTAAGGGTTTAAATCCAAAAATGTTATAAGCATCGGAGATATCACAACTGCTGCGCTCATTCCAGAGAATCCAGTACCTAATCCAGCTCCAGCCCCTGCTATAATACAAACGATTATTGTCCTTAAAACATTATATTCTAGTAGTTCTTGTTCCATTATTTAAATCACCTATCTTTCTTGTAAATTATTTGATATTTTTAAAAGAATTTCTTTAAAGTGCTCAAGTTCGTTATCGTTAATATCCTTAAAAGCGTCTTTTTGAAAAGCGGTTACGCATCTAAAATATTCATGTATAACAGGTTCACTCTTTTCCAACAGTCTTAAGTTATAAACTTTTTTATTTGTTAAAGAGTTTTCTCTTGCCAAATAGTCTTTTTGAATTAAATGTGATATAGATGTAGAAATATGAGATTTTGAATAATTCTTTAATCTTTGTATTTCAGTAAAAGTGTTATTATCAGGGTATCTATATATATATACCAAAATTTCAATCTCCATCATATTTAAATTTGCTTTTTCTATTAAGTCATCGAAGTATAATTTTCGATTAAAAGAAATATTATGAAAAAAATCATGAAAATTCATATAAAAAAACCTTTCTTAGTGTAGTATAGTGTTAATAAATATAGTTTATTGTAGCCCACAAACTAATAATAGTTCATTACAGAACAAAAGTCAAGAAAATATTTATTATAATTTATAATAAATATTAAAAAAAAACTCTTGACATTATTAATTATTACTGCTATACTAATCATAACAATTAAGTAATTAATTAATTGTTTAACTAATTAAGTGTAATTAGTAAATTTAAACTAAACTAAATTAAATTAAATTAAATTAAATTAAAAGAAAGGATTGCCAAAAAAATATACCCCTTTGGCAATGGTGAAATATTATGTCAAATAAAATGAATTGTGAATGTTGTAATTGTGGAGATAACCACACTAGCGAATGTAGTTGTACTTGTGCTTGTCATACTGCTAAATGTGATTGCTGTGAGTGTGGAGATAATCATACAAGCGAGTGCAGTTGTACTTGCTCTTGTCACAACGCTTAATACAAAACAAAAAAAGCTTATCTTGAAACCTAAACCAAGATAAGCTTTTTTAATATATATAATTTTAGTTTATTTTATTTTATTTCATTGGAAATATCTCGTTAATATGAACTATCCCATCGTCTAAAATGTGATGAATATGATAGTCATTTAAGCTATAATAAACCTCTTTACCATCTTTGCGAGATTTAATAAGTCTATTAGTCTTTAAAATCTTTAATTGTTGCGAAACCGCAGGGTTACTCATATCTAACTTTTTAGCAATACATGAAACGCAAAGCTCATCCTCCTCCGATTCTTTCAAAATATACAAAATACGAATCCTTGTCTTATCTCCAAAAATTTTAAAAAAATTAGCTAAATTCTCAATCTGTTCTAAATTCGGAGTAGTTAGAGAAGTTAAGCAATCGTTAATCTCATCTTTATCACAGCATTCCATTAAGTTATTATTATTTTGCAATATAGTTATCTCTACACCTTTGCCAAAATCTTACCAGCAATCCCTTTCTCTTATAATTAATCTCTATCTTTCTAAGTCTATATTTTAAGTTGTCTATTAAGTTTATATTATTTGTACTATATTATAATTTTGAAATTTTGTCAAGTATCATACTATTATTAGCTCCATCTATAACAAGAATAAATATATTTAACACAAATCTCTTGACATATTCACATTTTTATGTTATATTCTAATTTAGAATGAATAAAATAAATAAGAACACGTCAAAGAAGAAGCTCTATTTCTCACCTCATGGTTATTATTTAGTATGTTTTGCGCTACTATCTATATATTATCAGGTTACAAAAAAAAATTCTTATATTTAATATTAAATATAACATAACTTTTTGGAGAGAGAGCGTCTTAATGCTCTTTTTATTTTTTCTAAATATATATACTATAAAACTATAATAGATTAAAATTAAATTAAATTAAAATTAAATTAGAAAGGAAAGCTATTTAATAATATAATATCAAATAGCAAGGTGCTTTAATATTAACGAGTTAATGATTAATGAACAAATTAGAGAAAAGGAAGTTCGTGTAATTGCTGATGATGGAGAACAATTAGGTATAATATCTACCAAAGAGGCTCAAGCAATCGCTGACGGAAAAGAGCTTGATTTAGTTAAAATCTCACCAACAGCAAAACCGCCTGTTTGTCGTATTATGGATTATAGCAAATACAAGTTTGATAAAGCCAAAAAAGAAAAAGAAGCTCGTAAAAAACAAAAGGTAGTATCTTTAAAAGAGCTTAGATTATCACCTAATATTGATAAGCATGATGTACAAGTAAAAGTAAAAAAAGCTATCGACTTTCTTAAAAACGGTGATAAAGTTAAAATTAGTATAAGATTTAAGGGTAGAGAGTTTGGACATACAGATATTGCAAAGGGAATTATGAATGACTTTGCGGAGCAGGTTTCAGAGTATGGAGTTGTAGATAAGCCACCAAAAATGGAAGCAAGGTCGATGGCTATGTTCTTAGCTCCTAAGCCTTAACATATAAGCAATTATTATTTAATTAAATTTTTGAGAAAATACAAAAGTTTAAAATAATTAAAATAAATTAAAATAAATTAAATTAAAATAAACTAAAATTTGAAAGGGAAAGCTACTAGTCATAGTATAATTAATATTATACTTAAGACCTTATTTTAAGTAGCGGGATATTTAAAATGCCTAAATTAAAAACTAGAAAAGCTGTTGCTAAACGTGTTTCAGTTACTGGAACTGGTAAAATCAAAAAAACTAAAGCTAACAAGCAACATATACTTACTAAAAAGTCAACTAAAAGAAAAAGAAATCTTAGAAAAGCTAACTTAGTTGATAGCAGTAACGTAAAACAAATGAAAAGATGTTTACCTTACATCTAATCTAATATTTAATTATAAAAAAAAATATAATACAAATAAGCTTTTAGGAAATATAAAAGTTTTAAAAGATTTTAAAATAAAATAAAAAATAAAAAATAAAATAAGGAGAAGCTACTCGTCTTAATAATTTAAATTATATTTGACCATTATTTTGAGTAGCATGAATTACAATGGCTAGAGTTAAAGGTGCTATGAACGCACGTAAAAAACACAAAAAAGTTCTTAAAATGGCTAAAGGATATGTAGGAGCTCGTAGTAAACAATATAGAGTTGCTAAACAATCTGTTATGAAAGCTATGGCGCATTCTTTTGCAGGAAGAAAGCACACTAAGAGAGAGTATAGAAGACTTTGGATAGTTAGAATTAACGCCGCTTCTAGAATTAATGGTATTTCTTACAGCAAATTCATGAACGGTCTTAAAAACGCAGATATCAATATTAACAGAAAAATGTTAGCTGAAATGGCAGTTAACGATGCAAGCGCATTTGCTAAATTAGCAGAAACTGCTAAAGCTAATGTTAAAGTAAACTAGTTAATAAAACATATATATATATAATCATATATCAAAAAAACTTCCATATAATTTATTATTAAATAATAAATAATAAATAATAAATTATAAACATGGAGGTTTTTTTGTGTTTCGTGATATAAACAATAATAACACTAGTCCTATTACCGATATAAAAGTTATTCTTAAAATATCTTTTATTTACATATCTTCTATACTTGGTGCTGGATTTGCCACTGGGCATGAGCTAGTTACTTTCTTTGCTATATACAATTATTTTGGCGTGCTTACGTTCTTGTTATCGTGTATGCTAATAGGCGTATTCGCCTCAGCAGTCCTTTATGCCATTACCAAAATTAATCCGATATCCTACAAGTCTCTACTCCAAACCATTTTCGGTATTAACTTAGGCAGGATAATATATTTATTAAATATCGCTTTTATGTTCGTGCTGTTTTCCAGTATGCTATCTGGTGGCGGAAATCTATTAGCCTCTATACTATTTGAAGACCATTCTATTAATCTCAGTTTTTTATTACTAGAGCATATAGGTGCTATTATATTCGCTATTATAATTGCTTTTATATTATCTATCTTTAACAATGATTTACTAAATTTAAACAACGTATTATGTCCGATTATATTATTAGGGGCGGTCTTTATCGGAGTATTAAATATATCAAATGGCTTTAGTCTAGCTGACGTATTTAACTCGTCTAGCCTACCATCAAGTTTTACAAATCCTATACTAGCCTTTATTATTTATTCCAGCTACAACCTAATAACTACCATAGCCATATTATACTCTTTTAGCAATTATCGTTTAAGTAATAATATTATCAAGTATTCGGGCTTCTTAAGCTTTATACTTATATTTATAGCAGGTGTCTTTTTACTAGTGGCTCTTATCTCTAATATAGAGCTGGTTAATCACAAGGAGTTGCCTATTTTATACATCATAAGCGGTAGCCCTATTCTAAAAGCCTTGTACGAGTTTATATTATTAGTAGCTATTCTAACTACTGCCATCAGTAACGGCTTTGCCGTACTAGACATCTTTTATTATAAATTTAAAGCTCCTAAGTATTTACTAATTAGTGTGATTTGCTCACTAGGTGCGTGTTTCTCTATGATAGGATTTGCTAATATAGTAGACGTTGTTTATCCGATATTTGGTTGTCTTGGGGTATTTCAAGTAGTTGTGATTTTGCTGAATTTTATATTTAAAAATTATTGAAAAATAAAAACAAAATATAAAAAGCCTTTAGATTTAATTATAATATAATTATTATCTAAAGGTTTTTTATTTAATTTTTTATTTAATTATAATTATTAAGTTAATTTATCTTCGAGTTCGTTGTAGAGTAAACCTAAAAACTTAGTGTTATTTTCATAAAAGTTAGCGCATATCATAACTATACTTAACATAAAGAGTGTAGCTTTATAAAGCGATGGGTTCTTGTATGAAAAAAATTTTAAAACATATTGTATTAAAATAGCAGATGTCATAATAGTTATTATTACTGCTAATATCATAGTTAAGAGGCGTTTATCTAGAGTTATATTTATATTTTTAGTTGCGCTAGAGATGAGCTTATTAAACTCCTCTTTGCTCATGTCGTTAATACAATATTTAAAGCTATA
>JAWXUY010000120.1:0-5838 GCA_044425885.1 bacterium
ACCCCATAGGGCTCATAATATGACCTACAACGTCGATTAAACCACCTAATAAAGCAGTAGGTATAGGACCAAATAAAAAGCCAGCAAGACTAGTACAAATAAAGGTAAAGCTTAGTACAAAGTAGCTACCAACTTTTATAGACTGAGTACTTAAAGTTAAAGCTATAGCAAGCAATAAACCTAGAGTAACAATCGTTTTAGTTTTTTTGAGTTCACTAAAAGAACTTTTTAATAAGTTAATTAAATTATTTAACATATATTCCTCCGTATTTATAATATTATAAAGAATTGAGTAAAATATGCTACTAATACAAAAAAATTAAAAATTTTTGTATAAGCAGCGGGATGCGGAAAAGGTATCGCAAATAAATATTATAAAAATGTGTAATATTTACTTTTCGTATAGTAATCAACTCCCCGTATTACTATCACTTGACGCACTTCTTCCTACTCTGCCTGAACCCCATCTACAACTTACTTTAAAGTTATAGAGGTTAAGAGATTAAGCTTAGTAATCTTATTTTTGTAGGCGTGTTCAGAACGCCGTTATTATATAAGATACTAAAAATTAAAAATTAAATTTTAATTATTATAGCATAGGTATATTTGTGTATGCAAGGAAAAAATTTAAAATTTAGAAAATTTGCTTTAATAAAGATAGTGTGATATAATGATGTAATTAGAAAAAAAATAAAAAATAAAAAATAAAAAATAAAAAAAAAGGATTTAAAGAAAGTGAAATTTAACGAGAGAAACTTATATATACAATTGATAGTGCTATGTTCAGTTATGATATGGTTAATAACTACGAAAGAAGTAAGTGAAATAAATAAGATAAAGAACTTGGATAGAGAGAGCTTAGCTAACTTGGAAGAATTGGTAAAAGAAGGTAGAGAAGTTTTTACGTTGGAGAATGAGAATTTTTCATTTGAGAACGGTGATTTTTATAATATAAACAGGTATACTTATTCTGAGACCATTTCAGATAAACATACTGAAAAATTAAGGATAATGGGTAACGATATTACTATAAGATATATTAATCAAGAAACAGGTGAGAAAATTACCACTAAGGACATAAAAGAGTTATATAATACTACTCTTATGATAAGCACAGACTTAGAAAGTTATTTGGTGAGTGTTCCAGCTACTTATGACATAAATACTAGTTATAACACTCTTTTAATTAAAAGGGACTTAGAGCAACCTATTACTATTACCCAAAATAAAGAAGATGGTTATTATGATTTAAATTATAGTTTCCACCAAAGAGAAGATATTATAAATGAGTTTTGGTATATGAGAAGCAGTGAAAACTATTATTTTTTTAATACTCAAAATACTCTAGATGACTTCTTATTCCATGATTTATCACAGAATATAAGATGGTCTCTAGACGGCTATTATTTCCCGACCCCTTATAACTATGTACCGGGAGGAGAAGATAGAATATATAGACACCCTTCTTGTTTAGCAGGCATATCTATAGCGAGATATGGGAATACTGATTTTGCTAAAAATTTAGGTACTCTAATGGTTAAAACTAATATAGCTAACCAAAATGAGCTTGGTTATTGGGAAACAGGACCTATTTCTCTATGGTTAAGAGAAGACTTTAATATTAAAAATAATTTTTATGATACTAGGTTTAACTCTGACTTTGTAATAGCATTAATAGAGTTATATAATAAAACACAAGATGATGATTATATACAAGCTGTTTATAGATATATGGATTTTTATTTTGATTTTGCAGAAAAAAATAGTTATTATACGGAGAATGGAGGTATGTATGTTGGGGACTATGGAGGTAAAGGTGACTATGAAAAAGCGCATACTTCTTTAAATCATTTTCTTGTAGAGATGGAAGTTATAATAAGACTTTATTTGGTGACAGGAAACGAGTACTATGCAGACTATGCAAGAACGATGTTCCAAGCGATAGTAGATACAAAAGAAGATTGGATTTTAGAAGATGGCAATCTAGTATACGCTTTTTATTATGAGAAAGACACTAACTTTATGATAGACTATGTATACTTAACTTATAACGATATGTTTAATATGCAAAATTTATTAACTAAAAATTTTAATACAAGAAGCGAAACACTAGATTATTTAATGGAGTCTAAAAGAGATTGGCTTATAAGGAATAATGCACATGATTATAACAAATAATAATATAGTTAAAATGTGATATTAAATAAGATAAATAAGATAGGAGTAAATAGATAATGATTTATAAAAATATTTATGATACAATAGGTAAAACACCTGTTTTGGAGTTTGATAAAAACTTATACGGAAAGCTTGAGTATTTTAATCCAGCAGGGTCTGTAAAGGATAGGATAGCACTTTCTATGATAGAGGCTATGCTTAATGAAGTAGATTTAAATAAAGAGATTAATATAGTCGAGCCAACTTCAGGTAATACAGGAATTGCTATAGCTATGATATGTGCTTCTAAAGGATTAAAGAGCGTTTTGGTTATGCCAGAGACTATGAGCATAGAGAGAAGAAAACTTATAGAGGCTTATGGGTCTAGAATAGTTTTAACAGACGGAGCATTGGGAATGAGCGGAGCTATAGAGAAGGCGAGAGAATTGTGTAAGCAAGAAAATTATATAATGTTATCACAGTTTGAGAATAGATTTAATTATATAGCGCATGAGAATACTACGAGTTTGGAAATAATAGAGGATTTTAAAGATATAGGGCTAGATTATTTAGTATGTGGCATAGGGACAGGAGGTACTATTACAGGGACCTCTAGAGTACTAAAAGAATATTTTAGAGATATAAAGATAATAGGAGTAGAGCCAATAAATTCACCATTTTTGACACAAGGAATTAAAGGTAAGCATAAAATACAAGGTATAGGGGCAGGATTTAAGCCAGAGATTTTAAATTTAGATTATATAGATGAGATTAGGACGATAAAAGATGAGGAAGCGATGGATTATGCGAGAAAGAGTGCAATAGAGAAAGGGGTATTAATAGGGATATCGTCAGGGGCAGTTTATAAAGTTGCGAGCGATATACTTTTAGAAAATAAAAATAAAAATAAAAATAAAAATAAAAATAAAAATAAAAATAAAAATATTTTATTTATAGCACCAGATAATGGTGAAAGGTATTTGTCGACGGAATTGTATATGTAAAAGAGGTTGTAACAATGAAGCTGTAAGTTATAAATAAGAAAGGGTTGATATGTATTTTAGATAGTATTTTAGAATTATTAAAAACGTATAAGAAAAAAGACCCGTCAGCTACTAGTTTATTAAGTATTTTATTGACTTATTCAGGAGTCCACGCTATTTTTTTACACAGGATAGCGAGTTGGTTTTATAAAAATAAGCTTAGGTTTATAGGGAGAGTTATAGCAAGCTTTAATAGATTTTTAACTGGAATAGAGATACACCCTAATGCAACAATAGGGAAAAACTTATTTATAGACCATGGTATGGGGATAGTGATAGGAGAGACAGCTATAATAAGAGATAATGTTACGCTTTTTCATCAAGTTACGTTAGGAGGGACAGGGAAAAGTATAGGTAAACGTCATCCAACGATAGAGGATAAAGTAGTAATATGTACAGGAGCTAAAGTTTTGGGAAATATAGTATTAGGGGAAAATAGTATAGTGGGTGCGAATGCAGTAGTGCTTAAAGATGTGCCAAAAAATGCGACAGTAGTGGGGATACCAGCGAGAGTTATTAAGATTAATGATAAAAAAATTTAAAATTATTTAAAATTATTGAAAATTATTATTGAAAAAAAATATAAAATATGATAAAATACTAGAAAATATTTTAAAAGGGGATTTTAATTATGATAAAAATAACTTTGAATGATGGTACTATTAAAGAGTTTGCTAAAAATTCGACAGTTCTTGATATAGCTAAAGGGATTAGTGAGGGGCTTGCTAGAAATACATTTGCGGGATTATTAAATAATCAAGTAGTTGATGTAAGAACGATTGTGACCGAAGACAGCTCACTTAATCTTCTAACGTTTGATATGCCAGATGGTAGGAAAGCTTTTAGACATACAGGCTCACACATATTAGCTCAAGCAGTAAAAAGATTATTTCCAGAAGCTAAAATAGCAATAGGACCGTCTACTGATGAGGGGTTTTATTATGATTTTGACAGAGAGCCTTTTACTGCCGAAGAACTTTTAAAAATAGAAGCAGAAATGAAAAAAATCGTAAAAGAAGATTTTAAGATAGAGAAGTTTGAATTGCCAAGAGAAGAAGCACTTGAGTTTGTGAAAGATGAGCCTTATAAAGTAGAGCTTATAAACGATTTGCCAGAAGATGAGGTAATTAGTTTTTATAAGCAAGGTGAGTTTACAGACCTTTGTGCAGGTCCACACTTATTAAGTACGAAGTATTTAAAAGCTATTAAAATTATTAATGACACTGGTTCTTCAGGAGCTTACTGGCGTGGTAACGAGAAAAATAAGATGTTAGCACGTATATATGCAACAGCTTTTCCTAAAGCGAGTGAGCTTAATGCTTATTTAGAAGCACGTGAGGAAGCTAAGAAGAGAGACCATAATAAGCTAGGGCGTGAGCTTGGGTTATTTACTAGCTCGGATTTAGTAGGGCAAGGGTTACCACTTTTAATGCCTAAAGGTGCTAAGATAGTGCAGACTTTACAAAGGTTTGTTGAAGATGAAGAAGAAAAAAGAGGTTATGTATTAACTAAAACGCCTCTTATGGCTAAAAGTGATTTATATAAAATATCTGGGCATTGGCAACACTATAAAGAGGGCATGTTTGTATTAGGTGACGAAGAAAATGATGCAGAAGTATTTGCACTTAGACCTATGACTTGTCCATTCCAGTATACTATTTATAATGCAGAGCCACATAGCTACAGGGATTTACCTATTAGATATGGTGAAACTTCTACTCTTTTTAGAAAAGAGTCATCAGGAGAGATGCATGGGCTTATAAGAGTACGCCAATTTACTATTTCAGAGGGTCATATAGTTTGTACAAAAGAACAGTTAGGTTATGAATTTAAAGAAGTAGTAAATCTTATTAATTTTATGATGAATACGTTTGGGATACAAGACGATGTTACTTATAGATTTTCTAAGTGGGACCCAAATAATAAAGAAAAGTATGAGGGTACAGCGGAACAATGGGAAGAAACACAGTCTATAATGCGTGAATTACTAAATGAGATAGGCTTAAATTTTGAAGAAGTAGAGGGAGAAGCGGCTTTCTACGGACCAAAATTAGATATACAATTTAAGAATGTTCACGGAAAAGAAGATACTATTATAACTGTACAGATAGACTTTTTACAAGGTAAGTTATTTGATATGACATATATAGATAAAGATAGCCTAAAGCAAAATCCGATTATAATTCATAGAACATCTATAGGTTGTTACGAGCGTACGTTAGCGATGCTTATAGAAAAATACGCAGGTAATTTTCCAACGTGGTTAGCTCCAGTACAAGCTATAGTACTACCTTTATCAGATAAGTATAACGACTATGCAGAAGAAGTAGTGAGAGAGCTTAAAAATAAAGGTATAAGAATAGAGTCGGATTATAGGGCAGAGAAGATAGGGTATAAGATAAGAGAAGCAAGACTTCAAAGAATACCATTTTTACTAGTAATAGGAGAGAAAGAAGCAGAGAATAAAGAGCTTTCTATTAAGAGTAGGGGTGAGGACTTAGGCTCAAAGAGTATAGCGGAGTTTTTAGAGTATATACAAGAAGAAATAAACAACAAGACTATAAAAGAAATAAAAGTACAAGAAGAAAATAATAATAATAATAATAATAATAAAAACAAAAATAAAAATAAATAAATA
>JAWXUY010000121.1:0-5776 GCA_044425885.1 bacterium
TATAGATACGTCTATTTTTTGCGTAAACTTTTGAATATCTTGATTGTCCTCTAGAAACTTGTTGTCCCTAAGAGAACGATTTATTAAGTTTTTGGTATTTTTAAATTTTGCATTTAATAAATTTTGGATTAACTCTATTTGGACGTTACTATCGGAGAATTTTTCCAGTTGACTTTTTCTTAAAAATACATTTCCTTTAAATTCACCTGTCACACGTGCTAAGAACCTGCCACTTGGACTTATAAAACATAGACTTATCATATTTTCGGCACATTTTCCCATTAAAGCTGGACTACAACCAATATAATTCATACAAACTATGCTGTCTATATTTGTAAAAGGTAATCTAATTAATTCTTTTTTGCATTCTGTTAATACTACATTTTCTCCATCTAAACTAAGATAAGACTGTTCTTTGGTTATATATAATGTATTTAATAATTTTCTCAAATCAGGTAACCTCAACTTTTATTTTTTTGGTAAACAAATATTTTTTATAGAACAACCATAACAACGTTGCTTGGGATTTATTTTAGGTATTTCTTCTGTAATTGAAAGGAGTTGCATATCATTTAATGTATTTTTCAGGAATATATAATCTTGACTAATAAAATCTATTTTAATACGTTTTTTTGTATTGGCATAATAAAAGTAACAATCACAGTTGGTGTTAAATAAATTATCTACGCAAATTTTTTGAGCTAATACTTGCATTTTGTCTTCATACCTGTAAGTATTTTTTTTGGGTGCGGAGGCTTTATACTCGACTATAGTTAATAAGAAATTATTATTATACTTTTCTATGTAAGGAGTGGGATTACTTTTAGTAGAATTACTTTTGCATAATTCTAGACAATCTATAACACCATAAATATTCCAATCATCATTGTAAACATTAACTGAATTTTCATGAATAACACCTCTTGAACGAACACCTTTTTTGTTATCAATATTTTTATGAACTAGATTACCACGATAAACATAATAGTTTTCGGCAAAATTGCAATTAAACTCCATTAGACCCCATCTGTGAGGACAATAAAGAAAATGTTGTATAGAACGTATATTTATAAACTCACTATATTTTTTCAATAAGCGTAATACCTTCTGGCATATTTTTGTTTAAAACAATATCATAATCAGTAAATTTTCGTGCAACATCTACATCTTTTTTGCGACTAATAGTTAACTTGTCGAATAATTCATGAGATAAAGCATTGCCTAAGGCACTTTCATGTTTAAATACGATTAACTTTCTCATACATATTTTTCCACGTAACGAAGAATGGTCATGTTCAAACATATTTTTTATAGCTTCAAAAGTCAATTCTAAATCATCTTGACTGAATCCAGTTTTTTGGGCTAATAAAGCTGAAATATATCCTTCTGCTTTGTATAAGCCATAAGGGATAAAATTTTTCTTTCCTATAGTGTTAGATTTTTCGTTAAAATCTTTGTCAGTAGTTAGAGCTTGACGTGTTATGCTAATTTCTTGAGGTAATACAGGGTCAATACTTTGAGCGAAATTGATTTGGATAGGACCTCTTACTATTCCAGAAGAATAATTTCCAGTAGTCATAACAGCTCCAAAAGTACGAACATCATAATAATTTTTGCAAATATATTTTCTAGCTATTTCTACATCATCTTTATTTTTATCTTTTTTATTTTCTTTTAGATTATTTTTATCATAAGCATCTTTAAATTTTGCATTTAGGGATTTGTCAGCTTTAATTAGGATATTGTAACCGGGTTCATTTGGCTTTACTATTTCTACATAATTTCTAATTTTTCTTTTGAGACAAACATCAGTTACGATACCAAGACTTGTTTCAGGGTCTACACGAGGCATATTTCCAGCATCTGGATCACCATTAGGGTTACCATTTTCAACATCGAATAATATTATAAATTCATATCTATTTTCTATATTCTCATTTTCTATATTTTCATTTTCTATATTTTCATTTTCTATATTTTCTATATTTTCATTTTCTATATTTTCTATATTTTCATTTTCTATATTTTCTATATTTTCATTTTCTATATTCATTTTAATCTTCTCCTTTTTCTATATCATTATTGTTATTATTATTGTTTTCATCTACCTTGTATATTTTAGCTTTTTGTTGATAATATCCTAATATAAACATACCTTGTTCTTCTAGATTTAATGTTTTAGGGAAACTTTGAGTTAGATTGCTCATAATTTCTAATATTAGCTTGTCATAATATATTTTTGAACTTTCGCTCATTTTTGCTAGATGCTTTTGAGATAATTTAATTAATCTAGGGAATACGAGATAAGGGGTATCACAGGCAGAAGAAAAGAATTTGTCTTTTATGCTTGCATTAAGACCTTCACTTGAGGTATTTTTTTTGGTATTACTTCTATCATTTGAAGCATTTTTTTGTATTATTTCTAAAATTGCGAATAACCTTCCACAATTATAAGAACTTTCTTTGTTTTCAGTATTTAACATTGAATAATCCTCCTTATTTATTTTGTTTAGACGAGTTAAGATTCCTTTTATTATTCGGACCCTTCTTCTATTAACAGATTGGAATTTATTTTTGGAATCATCTTGGTCCGTTTTGACTCTGCATATAATAGTAGTAAATAAAGCTCTTGGATAAGGCTTGTTGTTTAGAATACTTTGGAGTAGCTTTGTGCTTAAAGCTGTAGGGATATTTTTGTCAGACTTGGGTGATTTAAGCTCTTTTATGATAGCCCAAATAGGTATTTGCTTGTCATCACTTTTGAATTGCATATCTAAGTTATGCTTATTTAAATTTTCTAGCATTTTACCAAATGGTTGACGATAAAAGAAGTTAACCGAAAGCCTACTGTTATTTGGTGTTATTCCTACTATATAAAAGTCTATATCTTTATAATTTTCAAAACCTTCTATATCACTTGCAATACCTTTTTCCAGATTTTTAGAGGCACTTTGAAGACTTTCATCGCCAGATGAAACTAAAATCTCTTGTTCTAATTTACTATAATCATCCTCGACTGCTTTAGCCTCATCATAATTTTTAACATTTCCAATACCAATGCTTTTAGCTAATTGATTATTTATAGCTGTATCATCTTGGCTTGTCATAGCCCAAAATAATAGAGTCATATTACCAATAACTTGTTTGTGCTTAAAACCATCATCTTCACTATTTTTTGAAGAAGTTAGATAATTCAAAGCAGTTGTGTAATTTTTCATTATTTCTTGAGAAATATGACTGTTGTAAGATTGAGTTTGGTTATAAGATTCAAAAGAGGAATTGTTGAAAGAAACTAGAGTAGTTCCAGAGGGTTGCCCACCATTAATACCTTTAATTTTATTATGCAACCTAGCGATTTCAACATCATTTTTACCACTTATAGAACATTGTCCTTTAATTATATTAGCATTAACTTTATTTTTGAGATAATCTTCCCAAGTCTTTTTGATAATCTCGTCCGTATGTAAAAAGCCATTTTCACCTTCGAGAGATATGACAAAAGTAGCTTTATTAAAATTTTTGCCTAAACTTGATAAGATTTCACTTTGGAGTTGTTCTTCGGGTACCCAACTATCTAAGAATAGCTTAAAAGCGTTAATAATGTTGGAAGCTTCAGCTATATCTTGTGTAAATTCTAGAAAACGTTTTTTTTGTTTTTCAAAAGCTTCTTGTGAACTTTTTCCGAGAATAAACTTTTCATTTGAGTCGTCCCATTCGACACCAAAAAGATATTTCTCACGATGTTCGATTGTTTCAGCGACTATGCCAGATATTGAATTTCTAAAAGGAAAAATTTCTTCTTTAGATACATTTACTGACTCGTACCCCCATTTTTTTTCTTCTTTTTTATAAGTCTTTTTATTAATCGGCTTGGTATGAGGTGCTATCGCTTTTAATTTACCATCTTGGGTTAATATTATATTATAACTTATTAATACTTTGCTGTAACCTTTAGGTAATAGAGGTGAATTTTCTCTTTCACATAAACAGTTATAATATTGATTTAGGGCATCAACTAGCATACAAACCCACCTTCTTTCGCATACATATTAACATCTATTACACCATCAACCATACGTGGTCGATAAAATCTAGGGTCTGCTTTGTCTATAGAATTTCCATTTTTGTCTTTGTGATATTGTAAATCATATAACATAAAACCTAAATCGATATCCCCTTTAAGCTCGCTAGTAGATAAATCACCCTCTACATAATTAACTTTAGCCGAAAACTCTCTACAACCTAGGAAAGGTTGACTAAAATGTTGTCCTTTTTTCAATCTTCTAAGTAAGATATTATAACACTTTTTTTCATCCATTTCATTATCTTGTTCACCATTTAAAATAAAGTGAGCCTCTACTCCATAAGAAACATCTTTTAATAAAAGAGTATTTCTTTGAGCAATTTTTTCGTTTCTATAAATAGAAATATCTTGCTTTGTTCCTTTCATTTGGGATTTAATAGAGGTAATAGATAACTTTTCATTTACCTCATTTCTGTTTATGTTTATAAAATTAATATCGTTATATACGTAAATTTTATCTATAACATAAACAATACCTGGATGCCAATAAATACTTGACAATAACCCAATCATAGAACTAGGGGTTGGAACATCATAAGAAACACGTTCTACTTTCATTTCTGGACGGGTAAATAAAGCATAATTGCCAGAAACTGTAAATTTTACACCATAACCCATTTAATCACTCCTTTTTTTTTAAGATAATTATATCTTGTAATAATTGTAGCGTAATAAAAATATTATGTCAAGAGTTATTTTAAAAATTTTTAAAATAAAAAAGCTTATAAATTATTTAATTATAATTTATAAGCTTTAAGTTACCTTATTGCAGGTGTTATACGCAACAATGATTACATTTCAATCCACATGATATACTATAATATAAATATAATATACCAAGACAATAATATTATAATATAAAAATTAAAAAATATCAAGTTAAAAAATATAATTTGTTTTGTCATCGAATAATATACCAGTTTCTGGAGTATAGTAATTCATGTTTGATAAAGTATTTAAACCTTGTTCTTCTTTAATAACGCCTAAATCATAAAGCTTTTGAAATTCATAACTTTTCAAATTAACAGTATACTTTTGAAGTTTTCGCTTTGCTAACATATCAATACAGACGTTGTTAAAGCTTTCACATGCTTCATCATACATAACAACAACTCCAATGCTGTTATCATCTATTAACTTAAACTTATCGGCATACTTTTTAAAATCAAAGCCAAAATGCTTATTTGGATTACAACTAGTAGACTTAATTGCTTGTTTAAAATCCATTGACTCGATAGTGCCTTTTAAATTAAAATATAACCTTTTAAAATAGTGGTTAATTGCGTCTTCTGAAGTTACATCTTCATATTTTTCAAAGACTTCATTTGTAAAAATCTGCTTGTTTTGAATATCATTACTTTTAATTTTATATTCTTCTTCTTCAAAAGAGAAGCTATAAGTAACACAACCTTCTTTTTTGCCTTCCCTGTTACAACGCCCCGCTGTTTGTAATAGATTGTCAAGCCCAGCTAATTCACGATAAGCAGTATCAAAATCTAAATCTACACCAGCTTCAATCAAAGAAGTAGAGACTAAACAAAATTGTTCGCCTTTTTCTAAAGAACTTCTTATACTTGAGATTGTTTTATCACGGTCATAATGAGTCATATAAGTAGATAAATGATATTTTTTGATAGATAGATTATCATATAACGCTTTGGCGGTAGATTTTTTATTTACGACAACTAGAGA
>JAWXUY010000122.1:0-5707 GCA_044425885.1 bacterium
TAGGCTTTGGTCATTGGATATTTGATCTTTGAGCTCGTCTAGACTTCCAAACTTTTTAACCCCTCTTATCCAGTCTATAAATAACACCTTTATTTGGGTACTATAAATATCATGATTAAAGTTAAAAATAAAGGTCTCTATAGTTAGATTATTCATACCCTCTGTATTAATGCTGGGGTTTCTTCCTATGTTCGTTATGCTTTCAAAAACTTCATCCTCTATGACCGTTTGAGTTATGTAGACTCCTTCTTTTGGTAATAGCTTTTGGCTTTTGGGTATTATATTTGCGGTAGGAAAACCTATTGTTCTGCCTAACTTGTTCCCCTCACAAACATCACCTGTTATATAATAAGGCTTGTCTAATAATAAATTTGCATTTTTAATATCACCTTTTGACAATAACTCTCTAATACAAGAACTGCTTATTTTTTTGTTATTTACTATAATATTAGAGATTTTTATAAACTCTATGTTTTTTTCTAAACAAATTTTTTCTAGTAGCTCCACATTACCACTTCTATTTTTACCAAAGCAGTAATCCTCCCCCACTACTAATATTTTACACCTTAGATTTTCTTTTAGAATATCAATAAAATCATGAGGAGATGTGTTTGCGAAATCTTTATTAAAATTATAATTTATAAAAAAATCTACATCTTGGCTTTCAAACTCGTTAAACTTTTCATTTTGTGATAATATATAACTAAACTCTTTATTTTTGAGAACTTGTATAGGGTGAGCTTGGAAAGTAACTACGATAGAGTTAAAATTATTTTTTAAAGCTAATTTTTTGGTAGTAGATACTAACTTTTTATGCCCCCTGTGAAGACCATCGAAATTACCTATCGTGATAACCGACGACTTATTATTATTTAATATAAAATCATTTAAAATTTGCATTTATAAAATTCCTTTAATTTGTTTTAATATCTTGTGTTTATATTAACATAGTGACTGGCTTAATAAAAGCGTCAACCTGTTGATAGATTCCTATTAGAAGACCATCTTCATCATAAACAACTATTTTATCATCCCCACTATTATCACTATTATTTTTGTTATTATCACTAAACTTTACATAATTACTGCTTATCTTGTTTCCATTATATAAAAACTTAGAAGCCTGCTTGGTTACTATACAAGTAGGATAACCTTTTAAGATATCACTCATAGATAAAATTAAATTATTATTATTAAAATCAAAATCACCGCTATTAACCATGGCAATAAAATCTTCCAACTTGATAGCACTTTCTATGTTAAAATTTCCAGACTTCGTTCTGACTAGACTTTCCATGTAAGCTCCACAGCCTAATTTTTCTCCTATATCATAACAAAGCGTTCTTATATACGTTCCTTTTGAACATAATACCGTCATTTCAAATTCAAACTTGTTACTGTTGTTTAGATTTAAATTTATATCGCCTACACTTATGCTATAAATATGAATACTTCTTTTTTTTCTTTCTATTTCTTTTCCCTCACGTGCTAACTCGTAGAGCTTTTTGCCATTCACCTTAATTGCTGAATACATCGGCGGTACTTGCAATATTTCTCCTACAAAAGAAGATACAACTTCTGTTATATCTTCTTGACTGCATATTACAGGAGCTTCTTTTAATACTTCACCTGAAGCATCTTGAGTTGTGGTAGTTTTTCCTAGAGATACTACCGCTTTATACTCCTTAGTAGAAGAAGCTATATAATCTGCTAGCTTTGTAGCTTTACCAATACAAATAGGTAAAACTCCAATGGCATCTGGGTCTAGAGTGCCAGTATGACCAGTTTTAATCCTATTTAAATTTTTTCTCACAATATTTACAACATCATGTGAAGTAAAACCTTTTTCTTTATAAATATTAATAACACCAGATATGTTATTTATATCATTATTATTTAAGCTCATAAATTCATCTTCTCTTTTACTCTTTTATTATTTTTTATTTTTTATTTTTTATTTTTTAATTCTCTATGCTTTTAGAATACTCTAAATTTTCTAAAGCTATCTTTACTCTTGTTATAACTTTGGCTTTTAAGTCTTCTAAATTGCCATTTTCTATAGTAGCACCCGATGCCAATTTATGACCACCGCCACCAAATTTGCTCGCTAACTCGTTTACATCTAGCTCTCTTGACCTAAAACTTATTTTTATATCTCCGTTTGCTCTTTCATACATAAGCACGCTTACGCCTATATCTTGAAAATCTGCTAAATAAGCCGAAATACCTTCTAAATCTTCATAAGACGCTTTACAATCTTCTAATATTTCATTTTTAGTAAGCGTTGATATAATACAACCCTCTTGAAATTCATCTAAATTATCTATAGTTTTTGCTAGAATTCTTGCGTTTGCAAAAGTATGCGTATATAATAACTTTGAATGTATTTCAGAGACTTCTGTTCCCATCGAGATAAGTTTTCCTGCTATTTCATGCGTTCTTGGACCAGTACAATTGTGCTTAAATCCAGCTGTATCCGAAACTATACCACTATAAATAGCTGTTGCTATTTCTTGATTAAAACAACCTATTTGATTTAATATTTCAAATACAACTTCCGAAGTAGAAGAAGTTGCTGGCTGAACTATGTTTAAATCTGCGAAATTTACGTTACTAATATGATGATCAATATTAATCGTAGTTGTAGCACGGTCGAATACCTCTTTAAAATGACCTAGTCTTCTAATATCGGCACAATCTACTGCTATAAATAAATCTGGATTTAGCTCTGATATATCACCATCATATATCATATTTTGAGCTTCTGGATTAGAACTATTTTTAAACATTTCTATAATATAATCATAAGTATCCGATAGATTATTTAATAAAATATTTACATTTTTTTTACCAAGCATCGTTAGGGCATATCCTAGAGAGAACGCTGACCCCATACAATCACCATCTGAATTAATATGACCTGCTATAACTATATTTGTTTTATTTTCTACTAATTGAATAAACGTTTCAATATTTGTATTTGCATTAATACTAAACATGTATATTATTTTATGCTACCAAAATTTGGATAAATATAACTATACTCAACTATATTTAACTAATATTTTAATAGCTTATCCTTTCATAATTTTTATTATTTTTCATTTATTTTGCGTTGTATTTTGGTATGTTTATATATTTTAAAGATTATTATATATTATTTTCTTGAACACATTATAACATATTTATACTTATTTGTCAATATTTTGATTATTTATTTATCTTCGCTACCTTCTTCACCTTGAGTATTTTCAGTATTTTCATCACTCTCATTATTAGTACTAGTACTAACAGATTTTATTAAATTAGATATATGAATACTATATTCTAACGAATCATCTAATACAAATTTAAATTGCGGTGTATTTCTTAGATTTATTCTAGAGGCTACTTGCTTTCTTATATAGCCTGAAGCATTTGTAATACCTTCTAGAGCTTCTTGCTTTTGAGCATCATCTCCTAGAGCGCTTATAAATACTTTACAATGCTTTAAATCATTCGTAGTATCTACTTTTAGCACACTCGTCATAACACCTATTCTTGGGTCTTTCAACTCCGAACGAATTATTTCAGACAATTCTTTTTTAATTTCATCATTTATACGTATTAACCTATTATTTTTTTTCATACTTTATCCACCTAATTTATCTTGGAATTTCTTCCATTACATAAGCCTCTACTCTGTCATCTTCTTTTAAATCATTAAACTTTTCAAATAATAAACCGCATTCATATCCTGCATTTACTTCTTTTACATCATCTTTAAATCTTTTAAGAGCCGATAACTCCCCTTCATATACTACAGCTCCATCTCTAATTATTCTTACTTTTGAGCCTCTTACTATTTTACCATCTAGTATATAAGAACCTCCTATAGTCCCTACTCCTGATGCTTTAAATATTTGTCTTATTTCTGCATGACCTGTTACTTTTTCTTCATAAATAGGGTCTAATAAACCTTTCATAGCCGAATTAATATCTTCTATTGCGTTATATATTACTCTATAAAGTCTTACATCTACTTTTTGTTCTTCTGATATAGATTTTGCCATATTTTCTGGTCTTACATTAAAGCCTATTATTATCGCATTTGACGCACTTGCTAGCATTACGTCTGACTCTGTAATAGCTCCAACCCCACCATGTATAGTTCTTATTCTTACTTCTTCATTCGATAATTTTTCTAAACTCGTTCTTACTGCCTCAACTGACCCTTGAACGTCTGCTTTTATTACTATATTAAGCTCTTTCATATTGCCTGACTTAATTTGCGTAAATAAATCATCGAGTGAAACTTTTTGTGGTGTTGCTTTTATCATGTCTTCACGGTCTTTAGCTATAATACTTTCTGCTAACTGTCTTGCTTGCTTATCATTTTTAGCTACATAAAAACTATCTCCAGCCGAAGGTGCTACGCTAAGCCCTAAAATCTCAACTGGCATAGAAGGTCCTGCACTCTTAACTTTTTGCCCTTTATCATTTATCATCGCACGAACTTTACCATAAGAAGATCCTGCCACTACTGGATCTCCTACTTTTAGAGTACCATTTTGGATTAATACAGTCGCAACTGGTCCACGTCCTTTATCCAATCTAGCTTCTATTACTGCTCCTCTTGCTCTTTTCTTAGAAGTAGTTCTTAACTCTTTAAGCTCTGATACTAATATTATCATTTCTAATAAATTATCTATACCTTCTTTTGTTACTGCTGAAACTGGAACACATATAGTGTCTCCGCCCCAATCCTCAGTTATTAACTCATATTCAGTAAGCTCTTGCTTAACTCTTTCTGGGTTAGCTCCTTCTTTATCCATTTTATTTATAGCTATAATTATTTCTACTCCCGCTGCTTTAGCATGGTTGATAGCCTCTACAGTCTGAGGCATTACTCCATCGTCCGCAGCTACTACTAAAATAGCTATGTCTGTAACGCTAGCCCCTCTCATACGCATCGCTGTAAAAGCTTCATGCCCCGGAGTATCTAAAAACGTGATTGGCTTTTTATTAACAGAGACTGTATAAGCACCTATATGCTGAGTTATACCTCCTGCTTCTTTTTCAGTAACACTGCTTGCTCTAATAGAGTCTAAAAGCGAAGTTTTACCATGGTCAACATGTCCCATAACAACCACAACTGGAGGACGTTCTTCGTCTGCTATTATATTTTCATCTTCTTTAAAAGCTTCCTGTAAAATATCTATCTCAGGTGCTTCCTCCGTAAGAACATCGAATTCCTCACAAATAGAAGATGCTAATTCAAAATCTATATCTTGAGTAAGAGTAGTCATTAAGCCTCTTTTCATAAGACGCATAATTAGGTCTGAGCCTGTAGTATCTAGCAATTCTGCTAATTCTTTAACCATAACTGTTTTTTCTAGCTGAATAATTTTGATATCATCTTCTTCTATTTCCACTTCTACTTTTTTCCCTTTTTTAGATTTTTTAGGTTCTTGCTTCGCCTCTTGTTTAAACTCTTGTTTAGGTTCAACTTCTTGTTTTACTTCTTGTTTAGGCTCTTGCTTTGCATCTTTATTTTTGGGTTTATTATTTTGGTTATTGTTGTTGTTTTTATTATTATTTTGGTTATTACTACTATTTTGGTTATTACTACTATTTTGGCTATTGCTGTTGTTTTTATTATTATTTTGGTTATTACTACTATTTTGGCTATTGCTGTTGTTTTTATTATTATTTTGGTTATTACTAC
>JAWXUY010000123.1:0-5686 GCA_044425885.1 bacterium
ATAGCCGTGAAATTTTGCGGGGTGGGGGGTAGCTTAAAAAAAACCTATTCAACCTCTAGTCTTAGCAAATCAAAAAATAAACTACTAAAATAAATAATGCTAAAAAAAGAGTCTTAAAGAAAGGTTTATAAATGTTATGAATAAAAATTTAGTTGTACATAACCAAATAGCAAGAATGGAAGTTTTAGGTAATAATGACTTAGACATCTTATACGTAAGCGACTCGTTTTACAAAACTTTAGGCATCGAAAAAGACGATTTAAAAAATATTTATAATAACAAGTTTTTAAATATAATAAACAACAATGACAAGCAAAAAGTCGCTGAATTAATACTCAGTAGCTCCGATGAAGACAAGTTTTTTGATATAGTAATAAATATAAACGGTTCAGAGATTTATCTAGCTATATTCTCTTTTATAAAAGAAGCAAGCATAAATAATCTAAATGGTCTAAATTCTTTACACCTCACTATCTCTGATAAAACTGCTCATGTCAACAGCTATAACAAAAAGTTAAAAGAGCTTGAAGCCGAAAAAAATATTGATTATCTAACAAGTGCCTACACTAAAAGCGCTACTGAAAAACTCATAAATCTATTATTAGAAGCTAATCCAAACCACAATTATGCTCTATGCATAGTCGACCTTGATTATTTTAAAAAAGTAAATGACACTTTTGGGCATCTCTTTGGTGATAGAGTTCTAAAAGATTTCGTAAAAAGCATTGTAAATACTCTTGATAATTCTATAAGTGCTGAATTTGACATAAATAACACTAAAAGTCTTTTAGGTCGTATTGGTGGTGACGAGTTTATTCTACTACTAAGGTATGACAACATAAATTTCATAAAGCAAAAAATGGAAAACATTGCTCACAATATAAAAAATATTTATATTGCCGATGAAAGCACTCACAAAATTACTGCAAGCATTGGTATAGCCCTATCTCCTACGCATGGTGATACTTTTAGTGAGCTTATGGAAAAAGCCGATATTTCTCTCTATAACGTAAAGTATAATGGCAGAAATGATTACAAAATTTATGATGATAATCTAAAAAAGTTAGATGCTTTAACTAAAAAGTCACCTATAAGTCTCAAAACAAAATTTAACAAGCTTGAGCATATATTTGATATTATTAATTTTTACATCAATACCAAAGATTTTAATGTAGCTATCCAAATAGTTGTCGAAACTATTTGCAAAGTATACAAATTCGACAGAACCTGCATATTTATAAAAAATAACCTAGATGATCAGCTCAATTGTCTTTATGAGTACAACGTTAATTATTTTTGGAAAAATCATAATGATGATGACGCAAAATTAGAAAAAAACCTATATGATATCTGCTTGAACAACCAGCATTCTATCTATAATGACTTATTGCCAGAAATATTCGAAAACAAAAAGTATATTTATACCGATAATCTAGACAAAGATTATCTAAACGAATTCCATTCCATAGGTTTCCAAAAAAATAAAAATTTTGATGTAAATGAATTCTATGCTTATTATTTCACAAACTCTACTTTTGTTACTGGTTATCTTACTTTTGAAAAGTATAACTTTAGTGAAACTATCACAGATGTACAAATAGTAGAGCTGAATACTATTTGTGCCTTGATAAATGACAAAATAAATGAAAACTTCACAAAAAGAAAGCTTGTAAACGAAATTAGTATATATAAATCAGTCCTAAGTGATAGCACTGTTAAAATAGCTGTTATCAAGAAAAATACTTATGAAGTCCTTTACTTTAATTCGCTATTTAAAGAAATTTGTCCTGATTTTGAATTTGGTGAGGTGTGCCGACTTGGCAAAAATAGACAACAAATAGAGGAGTATTTTTATAACCTAAATGAAGACTTTAATGTAGAATGCACTTCTATTACTTGGGAAAATGAGCTAGATGCTTTTATCGTTTGTATTAGAGATAAAATAACTGCCAATATCGGGCACGATTTAAACAACATGGTAAATATTGATTTACTAACTAATTCCCCTACTCTTGACAAGTTTAAGCTTGATTTTAATACCAGCATTAAACATAATTTATTAGAAACTCCTAGCATTAATAAAAATAACAACAGCAATTTATTTTATTCTATGCTTGTATTTGATATAGAAAAGTTTAATTATATAAATAATGTCTTTGGTTATATAATCGGTGATGAAATACTTAAAAAAATCTCTAATAGTCTTAAAAATTTCCTTAGGCTTGACGAGTTATATTGCCGTGTAAAAGATGACAAATTCGCCCTTATTTTATCTTATCAAGATAAATCTGAATTTGAGTTACGTGTTAAGTATTTAAATGACTTATTACTAGAGCTTAAAAAGTTGTATTTTAAAGATATACCTCTTATTATTGTTTGTGGTATTTATCACATCACAGACTATGCTCTCGCTGACTCAAATAATTTAAATACTAGCAACAGCACCAATTTTAAATTAGACCTTGATATAGACTCCATATTAAGCAAAGCTAACTTAGCCAGAAAAAGTGCAAAAGGCTCTGAGGTAACCAAAAATATCTTTAAGCCCTATAGTTCTACTCTCGATAACTTCACAAAAAAACAATCTTTTGTCGATGAAAAAATTGAGCGTAGCTTAAAGAATAAGGAGTTTATTGCTTATCTACAGCCGAAGTTTAATCTATACTCAAATGAGTTATCTGGCGCTGAGGCTCTTGTAAGATGGAAGTTTGAAGACCGCATTATTTATCCAAGCGAATTCGTAAACATTTTTGAGGAAAAAGGTCTTATTGCTGAAATAGATTTTATTATGTATAACAAAGTATTTGAGTATATATCAAGCTGTTTAAAGCGTGGTATACCTATAGTGCCCATCTCTCTTAATGTATCCAAAATACACATAGAAGATACCAATTTTATAGAAAAGCTTATAGCACTAAGCTCCACCTACAACGTACCTTTTGAGCTAATAGAAATAGAAATCACAGAACAAGTTTTTATAGAGTGTAATTATCTAATTAAAAATTTTATCAAAAATTTAATTAACATAGGCATAAAAGTTTCTATTGACAATTTTGGAACTGCTTATGCCTCCCTCAACGCTCTAAAAGAACTTGAAATCTCTATGGTTAAAATGGACAAAGGTATTCTCCAAACAGTAGAGCAAATCAAAAACAATGAAAATTTATTAAATAGAGATAAAATAATAATTAAGCATATTGTAGGGATGTGTAAGGCTTTAAATATTAATGTCATATGCGAGGGGATAGAGACTTTAGAACAAATGAGATTTTTAAAAAATATAGGCTGTGAGTATGGACAAGGCTATATCTTCTCAAAGCCTATACCTATAGAAGAATTTGAAGAAAATTTTTTAATTTAAATATTATAATATAAAAGGCGGTATAAAAGTATGTTAGATGAAAATTTAAATATTAAAAAAGATAATAATATAAAGCTAGATTTACTTGCAATAGTAGAAGCTTTTAATAACAATAATAAATCAGTAGGCACTACGAAAGCTACAAACATAGCTATTAAAGATTTATGTGATTTATATAATATAGATAGAGCCTGTATCATTACTGAAGATAGTGAGATAGGCACTTATTTAACTACTTTTGAATATAAATTAGGTGAAAGTCCTATTGATTATCTACAGGAGTTTAACATTGACATAAATAAAAGACCCTGTCTTATTAATAAGTCGATAGATGAAAACAAAATAAAATTCCTAAAGTTATTCAAAAATAATAGTTTTTATACAAGTGATTTTCTAAAAATTAAATCTCTCTTAAATAAAATGCAATTTTATGAAAACGAAAACGAAAACAAAAATAAAATTTATACTGATATACTAGATTTCTATGTATATTTAATCCATGATGACAACTTTTTTTGTTTCATAACTTTAGAAAAGTATTCTAACAAGTTTGAAAGTTTAGATCTAAAAATCATAAATAGTTTATTAAATATAATCGGCAACAACATTAAAGCCTTTGAGCATTTTAAAAGAGATGCCGATGAAATAAAAATGTTAAATTTAATAGTCCAAAATGAGCAAATGCCTATAGCTCTAGTAGAAAAAGATACTTATAAAATCCTAAAGCATAATGAGTTATACAAAAGAATTCTACCAAAAATAAAAACTGGTATAAAGTGCCATACTCTATATGGCTATGATGAGCGTTGTCCTAATTGTTATCTAGATGGCTCTAATACTCAAGTCCAAAGACTCGAGTCTGATAATCATTTTTGGATTAAAAAAAGTACTCCTGTTAAACTAAGCAATGGCACTGATGCTTACATGATTTATGCAAAAGACACTGCCGATTATATTAAGCAATTAGATGGCGTTGACATATTAACCAATTTATTCTCTCTTAAAGGCTTTGAGGCTTACTACAATGAAACTCTTATTAATACTGACTATAATTATGTCCTATGTACTATAGATATAGACAAATTTAAAAATATTAATAATCTTTCAGGTTATGAGCTTGGTAATAAAGTTTTGGTGCGTGTTGCACAAGTTCTAGTTGATTTTGCTCAAAAGCATGAAAGATGTTGTCGAATAAACGAAGACCGTTTTGCAGTGTTTTTAAACTATACCAAAATAGAAGAATTACATGACAGAATTTTAAGGCTTAAATATGCCTTCGAAGAAATGCATCTTAAATTTTTTAGTGACAAAAAAGTTACTATTATAGGCGGTATTTGCTTCGTAGATCGCACTCAAAAGCTAAACATACTAATGGACAGAGCTAATATCGCAAGAAAGCTTGCCAAAGGCTCTCATGAAAATAGGTTCGCTTTTTATGACTCTAAACTTGAGCAAACAGCAGAAAATGAGCGCATAATAGAAGAAAAAATGTTCGCCGCTGTAACAAATGAGGAGTTTTCTCCTTTTCTACAACCTAAATTTAATTTTGATACTATGGAAATATGTGGCGCTGAAGCCCTTGTCAGGTGGACAACCCCTGAAGAAACTATTTATCCAGACGTTTTTATACCTCTTTTTGAAAAAAATGGTTTTATTAATATTCTAGATTTTATAATCTACAAAAAAGTCATGATTTATATGCGTAAGTGTTTAGACAAAAATATCGACTTATGCCCTATTTCTGTAAACGTTTCTCGTGGACATGTCCAAGATAAGCATTTTACTAAAAAATTTATGGAGCTTGTAAATACTTATAGAATTCCTCTAGACCTAATAGAGCTTGAGGTGACAGAGAGCGTATTTGTTGAAGACAAAAACGATTTAAAAAACTTTATACAAAAATTAAAAGACAACAATTTAAAAGTCTCGATAGATGATTTTGGTACGGCATATTCTTCACTTCAAACTCTAAAAGATTTAAATATAGATATATTAAAAATAGATAAAGGCTTTATAGATAATATAGGGGTAAAAGAACAAGACATAGAAACTAAAGATGAGATAGTAATAAAACATATTATAAATTTGGCAAAAGATTTGGGCTTTGGGGTTATATGCGAGGGAATAGAGACTAAGAGACAGGTTGATATACTAAGTAGATTGGGCTGTAGATATGGTCAAGGTTATTTATTTTCAAAGCCTTTGTCATTAGAAGAATTTAGCAATACTTATTATAAATTATAAATTATAATTTATAAATTAAAAAACAAAAAACCTTGAGTGTTGTTCTCTAAGGTTTTTTTGTTTTTTATCTATAATTTAGTC
>JAWXUY010000124.1:0-5680 GCA_044425885.1 bacterium
GAGAAAGCAGAAGAATTAATCAAAGGCGAAGATCTTATAATAGATAGCGCTGATGGAAATGTAGCTAAGAACGAAGTTTATCTTAAAACAGATGCAACAAAAGAGCAAATTATAGAATTAATAAACGGTGTTGGGACTAGTGACCCTACTAAGGATGACCTAGAGAAAGTTCAAGCTGTAATAACTGCTATGAATAGCGGAGATGTGATTAATTATAGTGACCTTGCGATTGCTTTAAAAGCTCTTAATAGCAGTTATTCATTTGAATCTAGCACAGGAACAAATGCCCTCCTAGAATTAAAAGAGAAAGCTTGCGCTATAATCGACGAAGCTATAATAGATAGCGATGATATAAATGTAGAATATGGAGCGGATTATCTTAAAACAGGTGCGTCAGTTACTCAGATTAAGGTTTTAATAAATGATAGCGAGGATGAGACTAAAGTTCAAGCGGTGACAAGTGCTAAAAGCGGTGAAGTGATTAACTACGCTAATTTAGCAGATGCTTTAACAACTCTTGATAGCAGTTATGAATTTGCAAAGAGCATAGGAATAAAAGTTGAGTGGACTATAAGCTTTGATGTAAATGACGGAATTTTTGAAAATGGCGAAAGCACTACAGATAATTTAACTACAGACGCCTATGGAAAATTAGCAAGCTTACCAACTCCAACAAAAGATGGCTATACGTTTGAGGGCTGGTATTTAGAATCTACTTTTACTACAAAAGTTGATACTGATTATGCATTTAAAGCAGATACTACTATTTATGCTAAGTGGGAATTAGATAGCGGAAGTGGAGATGGAAGTGGAGATGGTAGTGGAGATGGTAGTGGAGAAACAACTCCAGATAGTACATTATACGAAGTAAAATTTGTTGACCAGACAGGCGATATATCTGGGACACTAACAGCGAAAATTAAAGATGGAGAAACTAATATTACGTCAGGTGATGAATTAGCAGATGAGACAGAATTAGTATTTACTTTTGAGGCAAGTTCAGCGCCAAAGAGCGGATATTTAGTGAAACTTGGCGAAATTGAATCAAATGAGAGCGCAGACGGAAGTGAAACTACATTTACTTTTGATGTAAAAGTAGAAAGTGCTATTGATTTTGGAGCAAATGCCATAACAGTGGTAGATCCGCTAGAAAATGCTAAGATAGAGGCATTAGCGGTTTTAGATAGTATTCAAAGCGGGGAAGATTCTGATGATTTTTATGAGGGGACTTGGTTCATAAATACGACGGATAGTGAATTTGCTAGTGCTAAGAGTGCTATTAATAGCTCGACAGATCAAGATAAGTTAAAGGCTATAAAATTAGATACTAGTACTAGCGAGCAAGCTGGCTATAAAGCTCTAGCAATCGCTTTAACTACTTTAGTAAATGATAGCGATTATACTTACGAGGCTAAAGAAGGGACTAAAGTAGACCTTACAAGCGAGATAAAGATAGTAGAAGATTTTTTAGAGACTATTGAACATAAAAGCGATGTGGATGAAATGGCTAATGGAAAATGGTTCATCTTGACAGATGATAGTGGTTTCGCAAAAGCTCTTGAGGTTATAGATAAGCTACCTGAGACTCAAGCGAGCAAAGACTTATTAGAGGCTATAAAATTAGATACTAGTACTAGCGAGCAAAAGGGCTATGAAGATCTAGCAAGTGCTTTAAATGCTTTAGTAGATAATTCTAGTGAGCAAACTTACACAGCCGCTCAAGGGACTAACCAAAAAATAGCACTAAAAGAAGCTCAAGACGAGGCTTGTGATATAATAGATGGTGATGTTAAAATAGATAGCGCTGATGAAAACGTACAAAATGGCGTAGGTTATCTTAAAACAGGAGCAAATACTGACCAAATTAAAGCTTTAATAAATGCTGTAGATCCTGATGGTGAGAATACTACAAATGATGAATGCGTGGCTCATTTAGCGAAAGTTCAAGCTGTGATAAATGCTAAAAATAATACTACAGGAGATATTGATTATAGTGCTCTTGTGACTGCTTTAAAAGCTCTTGATAGCAACACTACTTATTCATTTAAAGCTAGCACAGGAACAAAACTTGAGTTTACTATAAAATTTAACTCAAATGGCGGAGACAATATTGGAGATCAAACAACAAAAGATGATGGAACATTATTAGAATTAAAAACTCCAACAAGAAGCGGATATACGTTCAATGGCTGGTATTTAGATGATACTACTTTTCAAAATGAAGTAACTATAGCGACTAAATTCTCTGAAAATACAACTGTTTATGCTAAGTGGACTGAAAACGAAAATAAAACTTGTGCTATAAGCTTTAGTTCAGAAGGAGTAGTGCTTTCAACTTCTAATACAAACTCAAGCGGAAAATTAACAAGCTTACCAGAAAATCCAACAAGAGATGGTTATACGTTTGGTGGCTGGTACAAAAATGAAACTTATGATGGAAATCAAGTAACTACAGACACTGAATTCTCTGGAAATACAACTGTTTATGCTAAGTGGACTCTTGAAGTTAAATATACAATATATTTTAATTCAAATGACGGTGGTGACGTTTCAAGTCTGACTACAGGAGCAGATGGAAAATTAACAAGCTTACCTGCTACTCCATCAAAAACTGGTTATACGTTTGATGGCTGGTATGTAAATAGTGATTTTTCTGGAAGTAAAGTAGATACATCTACTATATTTACAAGTAATACAACTATTTATGCTAAATGGACAGCAGTTAACACTACATATGTTATAAGTTTTGAATCAAATGAAGGTTCTGATGTTGGAAATATCAACACAGGGACAGATGGAAAATTATCAAGCTTGCCACAAGAACCAACAAAAAGTGGTTATACATTCGAAGGCTGGTATTTAAATGCAGATTTATCTGGAAGCAAAATAACTACAAGTACTTTATTCTCAAGTAATACAACTGTTTATGCTAAGTGGACTGCAAATTCAGAGGGCGGATACACTCCATATAATATAAGCTTTAATTCAAATGGCGGAAGTTATCTTTCATACCTTACAACAGGAGAAAATGGAAATTTATCATATTTACCAACTTCAGCAAGAGAAGGTTATACGTTTGAGGGCTGGTATTTAAATGAGGATTTATCTGGAAGTAAAGTAACTACAAGCACTACATTCACAGCAGATAGTATAATTTATGCTAAATGGAGCATTGATAATAGCACTAGCACTACGACTGAAGTAAGAAACGCTGAAATAACATATAAAGGAATGGATTATAAATTAACAATTAATTATAATACAAGCACAAGTACATATGATTTTAGTATTGCTACTATTATAGCAACTCAAAATATACTAGATATAATCCAAAATGGTGAGCTTTATGTGCCATTAGAAATAATCACAAATGACTCGACTATATTAACACAATTAGTTAATGAGTTATTTAGTAAATATCATTCAACTACTTATGGCATAGCTACTATAAGCGATAGTTATACTTCAAGTGATATATTTACTGAGCTTAAAAAATACACTATTAGAGTATCTAATCCATTTGTAAGTAGTAGTACTTTAACACTACCAGAAGATGTAAAAAGCGTTATTATAGCGAATACATCTGTTAAGACAGTAGATGCAACTGAAATTACATCAAGTAGCTTTACTTTAGAAGCATCTAGCGTTACGAGCGTTGAGCTTTCAAATAGTGTAACAAGTGTAGATATAAATACAGATGCTTCTAGTATTTATATAGAAGGAGATAGTGTTAAAAAAGCAACTGTAGAAGGCTTAAGTCTTACAAAAATATCACTTGAAGCTCCAGTGCTTACAAGCTTAGAGGTAGAAGATGCTAAAGACGATACAAAATTAACAATTGCGATTGTCGGAGAAAGTAAGATTTCAAGTATAAGCCTTTCAGGTGGAGCTACATCTGGCGATATTGTTTTTGATAATAGTGATGGCGATAGCAATTTAAATCTAGAAATAGAATCAGGCGACACAAAAACTGAAATAGAAGTTGATTCAAATAAAAAAGAAGAAGTTACTGAAAACACTTTAACAGGAAACTCAAGTAGTAATAATAATACTTCTAGTGGAAATTCAAGTAGTAGTTCAAGCGGAAGTAGTAGTTCAAGCTTAGGTTCAGCGAGCGGTTCAAGTACTACAACAACTGAAGAAACTACAGAATCTACTACAGAAAATAAAACAGACAGTGAGTCTTCTGAAACTATAACTGACTCAGAATTAACTACTCCAGAAGTAGAAACAGAAGTAGTAGAAAGAGATGCGAGTGAAACGCTTAAATTCAGAGAAAATACAGATTTAATAGATTATAAAAGTCTTGATGAATTTACTATTTTTACAGATTTAAATAGCAGTTCGATTGACTGGGCTAGTGACTCAATAGCGTTTGGTCTTGCACAAGGTTACTTATATGGCAATACTGAAACAGAATTTGCTCCAAGTCAAGCTGTAAGCCGTGCTATGATGGTTCAAATGTTAAGTAATATGGTACAAGATATAAGTGATTTTACTTATCAAAATAGCTTTGATGATGTTAGCTTAGATGATGAATATGCTAATGCTGTAGCTTGGGCGGTAGAAAAAGAGATCACAAATGGTATAAGCTATAGTAAATTCTCACCAAATTCTGAAGTAACTCGTCAGCAAATGGCTTTATTCTTTGTAAGATTTGCAGATAGTTTAGGTATAGAACTAGAAAAAACTTATGATGAAATATATTTCACAGATATGGACACTGCTTTATTTAAAGATGAAGAATCATTAGAAAGTATCAAAATATTACAACAAGCAGGTATAGTACAAGGTTATGAAGGCAAATTCAGACCAGCTGATTCTATTAATAAAGCTGAATTCGCTACTATGGTAGAAAAATTCATAAAATTATTAGCAAATAATTAATATAATAAAAAATTATATTAAAAAAATTATATTTAAAATAATAAATCAAACAATCCCCAAAACAAGACCCTTATTAATTTAAGGGTCTTGTTTTAATAATATTTCTACAAGGTTCTATACCATATTTTAATAATTATCAAAAGTATATTTTTGTTTGTTTATTTTTCTTATTAACACATTATTACCAAAAGTATTATAGACTTTAAACCATTTCTTGATTATGTTATTATTTAATAAACTGTATTTTTTACAAAAATATCTGTAACCACCTTCATCATTTAAATATTCTTTAACTATTTTTTTCTTAAATTTAAAACTATATTTTACCATAAAAATACCAGCTTCCTTATTTATTAGATTTCAGGTCTAACTTTTTGGGGTTATAATATAAGAGTGTATTTTTTTATTTGAGTTAATTATAAAAATGGCTATAAACCCTTACGCAACCTATAGTTTCTCAAATGCAACCAATAATATCTTGATAAGTTCTTGTGGTAATTTATAGAACGTTATATAATTAATTTATAAAAAATATAAAAAATTTTAGTAATAAGAAAGGAATGGTTTGTATGTCAAATATTATGTGGGTATATGCGATTGGATTAGGTTTTTATGGAGGGATTATTTACTTACTAATGCTTGTGGCTAGAGCATTGCTAAAATATATTAAGTAATTAAGTTGTAAAAATTTATAAAAAAATTTTAGTAATAAGAAAGGAATGGTTTGTATGTCAAATATTATGTGGGTATATGCGATTGGATTAGGTTTTTATGGAGGGATTATTTACTTACT
>JAWXUY010000125.1:0-5649 GCA_044425885.1 bacterium
TATTTTCCAGCATATGGACGTTATTATTTAATAATTTTAATACTGAGTCCTCCATAGACTCTGTTATAACAATATTATCATATATAATATTGTTGTTCATATTCATCTTCATATTCATATTCATAGTAACTTCTTTTGTTAAATTTACTCTAAAATCCTGTAGACTATTAAAGCCCATTTTTCTTGTAAATCTTGTTATAGTTGCTTCGCCTACTTCAATTTCTTGGGAGATTTCTGTGATAGATTTAAAAGAAAATTCGTTTAAATTATTTTTTAAATACTTAAGAATAATTTTATCAGACTTTGTAACTTTAAAGAGTGGTTTTTCTAGTTGACTTAATATAGACATATTGACACTTCCTCACTTAATTTATTAAATTATAAAATTAAGAAATTATGCAATATTATTATTAGATTATTATATCAGCATTACTTCTTAACAGAGTAAAGCAAATATTTGTATTTTTATAAATAGTGGGATTTGAAATTTGCTTTAACTCTTTTATAAATAGGTTTAATAATAACGATATTTTTAGATATAATACCATAATTTAAATAATTTTCTAATTATAACCTTAATATAACAAATATTAAAAATACCTATAGTAAATATTTTAACAAATTTTTAAAATTATGTCAAACAAATTTTATCATCTTTTGGTATTAAATTAACTTTTTTTAGTTAATATTACTTTTAGGTGGTAAACGTATAAAAAAATTTGGAAAAGTAATAAATTTAGAAAATGGAATAGCATCAGCAGATACATTTTTAATATGTACGCTTAGAATCAGAATTTCTATTTTTTTTATGTGGTTACGCTGAATAAATCTACAAAATACTTGCTTTATCACGTTTTTTTTTATATAATTAATTTATATCAAAAATAAATAATAATAACGGAGATAATATAATATGTCAAATATGAATATATATCAATTAATAAAGACGAAATTTTTGTATATTTTATCTAATAAGCACCTACCTAACAATCAAAAATATATTTTATTAAAGGTCAAGAATCCAGACCACTCTAAAACGGATTTTTTGTATAGGATTAGAGCAATTAAATCTTTTAATGACGTAAAAGCTGGAGATTTAGGAGGATACGTTTCAGGAGAAGACAATCTATCACAAGAAGGTAACTGCTGGATCTACGATGACTCTATGGTACTAGACTATGCTTTTATAGACCAAAATGCTCTTATTTTTAGAAATTCTATTATAAGAGATAATGCACGTATATCATCTAATACGAATATAGTTAATAGCCATATTAGTGATAACGTTTATATTATAGGAGAGAGTCAAGTTTTTGAGAGTGTTATAAAAAACGATGTTTCTATTACAGGGTCAGCAATTGTAATTAATTCGCTTATAACAGATAACGTAGAGATTAAAAATAACTCAAGAGTTATAAGCGCTAATATTAAAGAATTCAATAAGCTATTTGATAATACTTTTGTGTATAGGTCATCGATTACAGGTGGTTACACACTAAAAGATAATATAATAATAAGAAAATCTACAATGGAGGGATTTGAAGAACTGGCAGGAGACGTATATATTAATAATAATAAAAAGAGCGATAAAATAAATATAAATAATAAAAAACTTGAAAAAGAGAGGAGTATAGAATATAACTATAATCCAGATAATAGACTTAGTAGCTATAACCCTGATAATAACCTATTGATAAGAGATATCGGAAACGCCTTATCAAGGATAGAGTCTAATATTAAAAATAGGAACTTGAATAACTCATATAGCCTTAATAATATATATAAAAAAAATAAGCCACATATTGTCGACGAGTTTCTCGAAAATAAAAGTGACTTAGATTATAGCTTTTGGATTAAAGTGCTTTGCGCTTTAATAAGTATAAATATAATAATAAATATAATATTTAATTATTTAAATATGAATTAAGAACACTTAGAATATCAGTTTCATCAGTCATATTGATTCGGTTTAGTAATAGAAGACTTTGAGGTAAACCCTTTACAACTGTGCTAACTCCAGATTTTGTAGAGACTGTAGAATGTATACCGTAAGCCTTTAATATTGTTTCTGTTAGATTGCTAGAAATCCCTAAAGGATAGGAAAAAGCGTTTACTTTTTCAGATGTGTTAGCCTCTATATCGGACGTTATTTTTACAAGGTCAGATATAAAAACTTGAACATAATCTTCATTGGACTCACCGCTCAGAGGTAAAACACTTGTTCTAGCACGGTCTATATTTTCTTCATAAGGAGCCCATTGGTGCATATCATAAGTATGAGGCTGTATAGAGATAAGATTAGAATCTATCATTTCTTGAGCTTGCTCATAATTAAAATGAGGTATTATAGAATAGTCGGAGTCTTTGTATAAGTCCTTGCCCACAGACACGCCTATTATAAAAATAGTAGCTTTTGTGTTGTAATCTTTTAAAATAGGAAAAGCAAGCTCATAATTGCTAGAATAGCCGTCATCTATCGTGATTATAAAAGGATTTTCTGGTAAATCAACACCATTTAAGGCATAATCTATTAATTGAGTAAACGATATAGAATTAAACCCATTTTCTAATAACGTTTTAAGTTGCTCTTTAAAGTTGTTTATGTTTATTACAGAAGAACCTCCCCCAATTTCATCAAAATGATGATAAGTTAATATAGGGATTTGAACCTCCGATTGACTTAAAAGACTTGTAATTTCTTCTTCGGAAGAATATAGGTTTATCAAATTACTAAAAAGATTCTCTGTAGTTGAGATATTTTGATTGGTGATGTATATACCAAAATCATCAGGAATATAAGCACTGCTAGAATCAGTAATTTTGCGAAACATCATATCATTTAATAAATCTCTAAAATTGTTAGAATCATAAAAATATCTAGGGTCGTAGCTTATACTACTAAGAGAAAAGTCCCAAAAATCGGTAATTGTAGCTAGTTGACGATATAAATCTATAGTGCTTTGATAGTCGAAATTTTGGTAATAAACAGGAGTGCTTATTAAAATTAAATTAATGTTGTTTTGTACACAAATATTTTTTATGTTAGAAACACTTTGTAATATTTGAGCATTATTGTTGGCGCTACTATTACTTATATTATTATTAAATTCAGGATAATTTGTTAAATAATGAGATAGACTTTCTATAGGTTCAATATTTCTGATATTGATGTCTGAATTTATTTTTGTGTAATTGTCATTTAGGTTTATGTTAAGCAATAGATTTTCAACTTTATAATTTTGAATAAGATTAAGTATAACTCTTTCAATATTGGCTATATCGAATTGGTTGTAGTAGTTGTTAATATCAAGATTACAAAAATTAGCATCATAGAATTGATTTAGGCTTTTGATTACCGAATCATCTAGATAAGATGTAGTTATTATATAAGAATCGAACTGCTTAAAATTTTGTTTAAAGTTAAAAGTATTGTAGAGCTCAGTAGGAGACATATTATAAGAGTTAGATATATACGCTAATTTGTTATCAATAGTGTTAAATAAATTAAATAAATTAAGTAAAAAAATATTTATAATTAACACTATTTTTTTTATAATTAACTTATTTCGGGTTGTATTATTTGATATAGTCATATAATTGGTACTTTAAATATATCAACATATTCTTAAATTTTTAAAAAGTATGTTGATATAACCTTTCTATGTTTATTTTATTTTATTTTATTTTATTTTATTTTATTTTATTTTATTTAGTAATATACTAACAGATATATAGAATATAGTCAATATATTTTGACAATATTGAGCTCCAGCGCATCAACATATATAACACGTATATTAAAAAATATATTAGTAATTATAGTTTGTGCTGTTTTTAGCTTATTTCTTACGTTATCAAATATAATTTTATATGCTGAAGATCATATAGATTTTTTAAGTGAAAATTTTTAAATATTTGTAATACCATCTAAGTCAACTATAGCAAGAGTTATTAATAATTTATGAAACAGTCATATATTAAAGTCATTTTTTAATATATATTATACTTATTTAAATATATCACGTATACATCATCGTCTTATAAAAACCTTTTTTTATATTAATCCATTCATTACTCCATTAATTCAGCAACATTATTTAAAAATATCTTGACACATTATATATTTTGTGTTATAATACAACTTATAATACATTTATCTTAAATTATACATTAAATTCATAAGAACTCTTATAAATTTAGTTTTATAAATCTGAAAAAATGTACCGTGAGGTGCTCTAATTAACCTTTATCTTTACTTCTCTTAAAGTTTATTTTTTTATTTTTTATCTAAGTGTTAATTATTCTTTGTCTCATCAAAAATTTTTTCTAACCAAAGGCGTAGACTCTGTTTCTTTTATTGAGCGGCGTTTAAGTCTTATTTTATTATATATGTATATTAATTCTGAAAATATTCCAAAAAATATATTATTAAAAAGGAGTGGATTTAAAAATGAAACACAAAATAGCAATAACAAAAAGAAATGTTACGCTAGGGCTTTGTAGTGCGATGGCTCTTAGCAGTTTGCCAGTTGGAGTTGTATACGCTGATAGTACTACCCAAGACAATACTTACATAGAAGAAAACATTGAGGAAATATCTGCATTAGCGCCAACTGCGAGTATAAGTGATGACTTAAAGAATATTATCATTCAAAGTGCTTTAATTGCAACTGAGGATAGTGGTGATAATTATGCTACTCATAACACTAATGGTTATCAACTTAAAAGAGATGATAATGGGGGAGATTGGGTAAGTTTGAATGCTCTTATCAATGTTCCTTATACTAGTTGGAGAGCTGATGAGAGCATACCAATTCAGTATACGCATAATGGTGGTTCTGGGACGATAAGCGGATTAGCAGATGGGACTTATCAATTAAGAGTAGGTGGAGATGGTACTCCTAGTGGGAATTTAGTTATAGGAATCTCAGCTCAAGCTCCAAGTGCAGATGTAATTGTAAATGATGATGGCGAAAATACAATTACAATTACAGGTGCTCAAGAAAATGCTAGTGACTATCAAATTTCTAATGATAATGGCGATAGTTGGGTAAGTCTAACTGATGTGATTGAGAATGATGGAAGTGCTTATAATGGTTGGCTGGCTGATGAGGCAGAAATTGCTTATTTGTACGTTGAAGGTGATAGCACTGGGACGATAAGCGGATTAGCAGATGGGATTTATCAATTAAGAGTAGGTTCTACTGGAGTAGCTAGTGAGAAATTGGTTGTAGGTGGCTTAGAAGTGAATACGCCTAATGCTATAACTGGTCCAATAAATGGATTTACAGCTTCGGCGGTTGTGAGCGGAGGTACAAATGGTAAGTTTTTAGAAGGTGATGGAGTAATTGTGACTGTGGCGATTAGCGGGGCAGAGGAAGTTCCTAATAAGACTCAAGAATTAGTACTTTCAGGAACTGGAATAGAAGATTTAGAAAGTGCGATACCTTCAACTGGTGATTTAGTATTTACATTTAATATGCCAAATGAGAGTATAAGTGATTTAAAGATAGAGATAGTAGATACTACGGATAATGGTAAGAGTGATGACTCTTACACTATTACAGTTGATGCTCAAGATGGAAATCCTACTACTACTTTAACTACACAAGCAGGTGGGACTTTAGAAAGCTTACCAGAAAATCCAAC
>JAWXUY010000126.1:0-5631 GCA_044425885.1 bacterium
ATACTTAATCCTAGTATTATAGTTTGTGATGAGCCTATATCAGCCTTAGACGTTTCTATACAAGCTCAAGTTATAAACTTATTAAAGGATTTACAAGAGGAGTTGGCGCTTACATATTTGTTTATAGCTCATGATTTATCAATGGTTAGATACATATCAGATGATGTAGGGGTGATGTACTTAGGTAATCTGGTAGAGATATGCGAGTCAGACGAGCTATACACAAACCCACTACATCCATACACAAAAGGTTTATTAAATGCAATACCAGCAGAAACTCCAGCACTTGCAAGAATTAAGCCAGAGAGCTCTATAAAAGGGGATTTACCAAGTCCAATAAATCCGCCCTCAGGCTGTAGGTTTCATACAAGATGTGAGAATTCAATGGATATTTGTGCAAACGAGATGCCTATACTTAAAGATGTAGGCAATAATCATAAAGTAGCTTGTCATTTATACAAATAAAAAATTAATTAAATTAAAAATTAAAAGTTAAAAATTAAAAGGAGAGAAAATATTTATGAAAATGAAAAAGAAAAAATTAGCGTCACTGTTTTTGGCATCAATTATGGCGATGTCGACTTTGGTAGGTTGTGGGTCTAGCTCGTCTGGGGATTCTTCAAGCTCTAGTTCTGAATCAAGCTCAAGTGTGAATTCTTCTAGCGACAATCAAGCAACTCCTGTATCGAGTCAAGAAATAACTTTTGCACTCCAAAATCAATATGATAACATTGACCCAGGTATTACTATAAATTCTTTTGCTAATCCATTTATGGTGAATTTGTTTGAGGGTCTGGTGGCTTATGATGTAGATAACAATTTAGTAGAAGGTTGCGCTGAATCTTGGGAAATAAGCGATGATGGATTAACTTATACTTTTACGCTTCGTGATGGCTTAAAATGGTCGAACGGAGATGACTTAACGAGTGAGGATTTCTTATATTCTTATCAAAGAGTTTTAACTCCATCTACTGCTTCACAGTTCGGATTTATTATGACTGACTATATTTATAATGCTCAAGAATTTACAGACGGTTTAGTAGGCGCTGACGAGCTTGGTATTTCAGCACCAGATGAAAAAACGCTTGTTATACAACTTAAAAACGTAACGCCGTTTTTCTTAGATATATTAGCTATATCGGCTTATTATCCAGTGCACCAAGGGATTGTAGAGGCTAATCCTGATACATGGACTTTAAAAGCTGATACTTATATATCTAACGGTCCTTTTATGTTAGATAGTTTACAATTTGGAGAAAACGCAAGACTTGTTAAAAATCCTTATTATCATGATGCAGACGCAGTGAGTCTTGAAGCTCTTAACCTAAGATTTATTCTTGAGCCTTCAACAGCGCTTAGTGCTTTTGAGTCTGGAGAGATACAAGGCTCTAATACTGTTCCGCCAGCCGATATGACTAGACTGCGTTCAGATTCTAATAGTGGTCTACAAATGGCAAGCACTTTTGGTTTAACTTATTATGTGTTTAATTGTCTTGAAGAACCTTTAGATGACCCTAAAGTTAGACAAGCTTTATCTCTTGCAATAGATAGAACTGCTATAATTGATAACGTTTTACAAACGACTGACGAGCCAGCAACCTCTTTAATTCCACCAGGATATATAGTTGACGGAGTAGATTTTGCTGATGGACGCTCAGATTTTAATATTAAGCCTAATGCAAATATAGAACTTGCTCAAGAGCTTTTAGCAGAAGCTGGTTATCCAAATGGTGAAGGTTTCCCTACGCTTCGTTTAGGTTACTATAGTGATACAGTAGTTAAAAAAGTTACAGAGGCTATGCAACAAATGTGGAAAGATAATTTAAATATAGACACTAATATAGAAGTAGCTGACTGGGCTGTATTCTACACAGATTTACAAGCAGATGATTTTGATATAGGAGCGTTAGGTAAAAGCGCAGACTTCTTAAATCCATTATCGTTCTTATTAACAGCAGAAAGCTCTAATTTATTAAATATACCTAATTATAGAAATCCAGATTATGACGAAGTTTTTGCAGAGGCTATGGTGACTTCAGACCCTGATAAAGCTATTCAACTTATGAGAGAAGCTGAAACAATACTAATGGAAGATATGTCGGTATTACCTTTATATTACAGAACTAAGACTTATATGCTTAGCACTAATATAGAAGGGTTTAACTATTCTCCGCTTGGTATACCACATTTCAAATATGTAAAAGTTAATTAATTTATTAAATATTATTAAATCAAGAAAGGATTTTGTATTTATGAGCGTTTTTGCTAGTATTATTATGGAAAACGAAGATGTTTTAAAACTAGAGCTTTTCCCAGAAAAAGCACCGATTACTGTTGCTAATTTCTGTGACCTTGCTAATAGAGGCTTTTATGATAATTTAAGCTTTCATAGAGTAGTTAAAGACTTTGTTATACAAGGTGGCTCTGAAAAGAATGATTGTCGATTTGTAAATAACTTTAAAATAGATGGAGAATGTTATTTAAATGGCGTTGATACAGGTTTAACGCACGAAAGAGGAGCTATCTCAATGGCTCGTCTTGAAGATTATGATTCTGCTGATACTCAATTTTTTATAGTACATCAAACTATAGAGAGACTAGATGGAAGATACTCGGTATTTGGTAAACTTGTAGAGGGCTATGACGTTTTAGACAAAATAGCCTCTGTGGAGACTGCTCCAGCAGAACAAGATAGTAAGCCACTAGTTGAGCAAACTATCAAGACAATTACTATTGAAGCGGACGAAGTGCTTCCAGAAGTAAAAAGAAATACAAGAGATTAAAATAATAAAATAATTAAAATTAAAATTAAAATTAAAATTAAAATTAAAATATTAAAATACGAAAAGGAAATAACTAACATGAAAAAATTATTTAAATTATTAGTTACTACAACGCTTGCTTTATCTGTTTTAACAGGCTGTGGTTCTTCTAGTAATGATGATAGCTCTAATAATTCTAGTGACTCAAATGATAATCAAGCAAGCTCTAGTAGCTCAAACTCGGATTCAAGCTCTAGTTCAGAATTAGATAAATTGCTTAGTGACTATAAAATAGGGGTTATCCAGTATATGGAGCATGATGCTTTAGACTTTGCAAGAGAGGGTTTTATACAAGAGCTTGTGGATTATGGCTTTGACCCAAATTCTATAGAAGTGCAAAATGCACAAGGTGAAGCTTCTAATTGCGCTACTATCGCTACTAAATTCGTAAATGACGAAGTAGATTTAATTCTTGCTATCGCTACTAAGTCGGCTCAATCTGTCGTTCAAGCTACTTCTACTATTCCTATTGTAGGTACTTGTATCACTGATTATGAGTCAGCGGGGCTTACAACAGATAATATTACTGGTACTTCTAATATGAATCCTGCCATAAACCAGCTTAATTTAATCCAAGCAGTTATGCCAGATGTATCTAAAGTAGGTATTATGTACTGCTCTAGTGAAGATAATTCAGTTTATCAAGTTTCAGGATTGGTAGAGGTACTAGATAACGCTGGAATAGAAATAAAAGAGTTTACAGTTTCGGACTCTAACGAAGTAGCTCAAGTAGCTCAAAACGCAGTAAACCAAGTAGAATTAATATATATTCCTAACGATAATTTACTTGCTCAAACAATCGCTACAGTCGGGCTAATAGCTGGAGAAGCTGGTATTCCTGTTGTTTGTGGAGATGCTACTATGGCGGCAAACGGTGGACTTATTGCTTACTCACTTGACTACACAAAACTTGGTGCTCAAACAGCTAAACAAGCTATTAGAATATTAGAAGATGGCGAAGATATTTCTACAATGCCTATCGAATACGTTTCAGGAAGTGACCTAGGTCTTTACGTAAACGAAGAAATGTTTGAAAAAATAGGTCTTGAAATACCAGATGCTTTTAAATAATACAGCATAATAGTTTATAAATTTTAAAAAATAAAAAAATCTAATTTTGTAGTTGTTACTAAAATTAGATTTTTTTTATTTTTATTTTTATTTTTATTTTTATTTTTACTGCGCAATATCTTCATCTTCATCTTTATTTTCATCTTCGCTTACGTCAACTATTCTCTCAACCTCAACCAGAAAAGCCTTTATTATTTTATCAACTACTTTCTCTTTTGACGTATCTATTGAATTTAACATTTGAAGTTGTTGCCATACTTCGTTATATTCTGCTTCTATTTCTTCAAGCCTTATAAAAGTATTTTTTCTTTTTTCGCTCATATCTTTTAGGTGAGCCATTTTGTTATCTATGTTCATAGACTTGGCAAAACCTTCAAGAGATGTGCTGTTAATTTTAATTTGTTTTTCTTTTAGAAAATACTCTAAAGTTTCTTGCGTTGTGTTTAATATTTTTCCTAGATTATCATACCTTTTTAGTATATACTTATAATCACTAAATTCTTTTAGATTAGTTTTTAGAACTCTTGAATTTTTAACTTTGTACTTATTATAAGTATAATTTAGGAAATTAACATAGTGAGAGTAAACGACTACTTTTTTATTTAATAATTTAATTATTTTTTGTTGTTTTTTCTCGTTTAGTTTTAGCTCAAAATTGATTTTTTTTCTAAAACCATATATTAGAGTTAGTATAAATATTAAAACTATAGTAAGTATGGCTAGAGGCATAAACATATTTTGGTTTGAAGCAACAGATATTAATACAAGAATTACTATAGAACAAACTATAAGCACGCATACTGCCACAGAGAATTTATAAACAAGTTTAAATGCAAATACTAGTTTTTCACGGTCATTTATAGTTTTTTCTTTTTCTTCTTGTATAATAGCAATATCTCTTTGTAACATTGTTTTAGAATTTTCTGCTTCTTCTATTTGGTAAATGGCATCGAGAGCATCTTGCTCAAGAGTTTCTAACCTGTTTATAGAGCTATTAAAATCACCCATTTGATATCTTAGGGATTTTCTTTCTATGCTTATATCAAGATATTTTTTAATTATCTGCTTAAAATACTCGGTTTCTTCATCTGTAAGATTTTCATAACACTTTAAATCTTCTAAAACAGTATCATATTCTAATAATTTTTTACCAAAGTGTAGCCTATGACGTGCTAATTTTAGGTTATTATCACAATGCTCGATTGCTTCTAGAGCATATCTATCATCTTCGGTATCCTCTAATAAAAATAAATATTCTTTAAACTTGGAGTATTCGTAAGAGTAACTTTCAGTGTCTTTTTTAAGTTTGTTGTTTTTGGAATTTAGGTCGTCAGACTTAACTAAAAAAGAAAAAAACTTGTTAAAAACACCTTTTGATTTTTTTCGGTCTTCTTGTAGCTCCGCTTCAACGCTTGAAACACTTTCCGTATTGCTGTTGTTTATATAATCGTCCATATAAGCAACATCATCTTGACTAATAAAATCACCGAGGGTTAAATTTTCTAATTTGTCTTCGGGATTTATGTTGCTACCATCATTAATATCTGTAATATTTGCATTATCATGGGTTATATTCTTTATTAATTCACTGTTTACATCACCATGATCTTTATTATTAACATCAGTTTCTTTTTTATTCTTCTTTTTCATATAATTAATCTTTCTTTAATTTTAATTTTTAATTATTAATTATTTTCTCTTATAATTTACTATTTTAATATTATAATATAAATTTAAT
>JAWXUY010000127.1:0-5622 GCA_044425885.1 bacterium
TATAAAGACTTGTTATTTAGATGAGGAAATGGGTGTAAAGGGCTTACTATTTGAGGTGATAGTATAGGCATTACTTCGTTTTTAAAATAATTTTTTACAGTCTTTCTTTCTTTTTCGTCTAGCTCGTCATACTCTAAATCATATATGCTACAAGCTTTTAGCTCCTCTTGAATATTGTTATATACCTCATCTTTCAGGTTGAACAACTCCTCTGATTTAACATATATAGCCTTTAATTGCTCTTTAACATTCATACCTGAGCGACTGTCTATTATCTCGCTTTTCATAGCCAATAAATCAAGTAAGCTACCAACTCTAATCATAAAGAATTCGTCAAAGTTGCTCATAAAAATAGATATAAACTTTAAGCGCTCTAAAATAGGCACGTCTTTGGAGCTTGCCTCAAGCAACACCCTATGATTAAACCTAAGCCAAGAAAGCTCTCTATTTTGAGTATAATTCGTATAATTATTATTTTTATTCATTTAAAGCACCACCTTGTTTTAATTTAGCATATAAAAAGCCCTCTCTAACTCCATACTGACTAGTCACTATATTATTTACGTTATACTCTTTAGCGATAGTGTCTAGAGCAATAAATCCAGGCATAATAGTGTGTATTCTATCTGGGCATATTTTTAAAACCTGCTCAACTAATTTTTTATTTTGACTTGGACTTATACTTGTATTGGAGCTGATATTTGTGTTATCTGCTAGAATTCTATCAACTAGTTTATTTATATCGCTAACCAAATAACCTTCGTTTTTATTTTTTTTCTTACGGTTTATAATCTTTGATACTGCCCTAGCAGTCCCGCCAACCCCACATATAGTATTAAAGTCGCTTAACTTAATATCTAATTCTTTATTTATATTTTTAATATTTTTTATGTTAGCGGGTATATTAATTAAATTCAGATTTCTTTTGACTTCTTTTTGAATTTGAACTACTTCTGCTGGCGTAGGGATTATATCTTGTACAAAATTATTATATAAATTTAAAGAACCTATCGGGAGAGAGTACTCTAATATAGTGGTCTTGTTTTTGAAAAACACTAATTCAGTGCTACCTCCGCCTATATCAACCATTATACCTGTATCATTATTTAAGCTTCTCGTCATACCAAAGTAATCATATATAGCTTCTTCCTCTCCGCTTAATAGCTCTATATCAAAATCTGTTTTTTGCTTTACTAAATCCAGCACCTCTTTACTATTAGATATATTCCTAAGTGAAGCGGTTGCGAAAGGATAAACTTCTTTTAGATTAATATACTTTAAAAGATCCCTAAACTCTAAAAGAGTATCAGTAAGCTTTTGTATTCCTTCTTCTGAAAGATACGTATTATAAGGATTGTTATCATCTTTAATATTATTTTTATTTTCAGCGATTATATAACTCGCAAGCCCTACGTTATACTTTTTATTAATTACTGCCTGTATATTATTATCTTCCTGTACTTGGTAGCCTACCAGCCTGACTGTATTTGATCCTATATCTATTACACTATACATTATTTATATTTACCTTTTTAATCATCAAATTTTTATTTTTACTACACTTTCTTACATACTATCTAGTATTATTTAAAATTTGACTTATACCTTTCTTTGTTATTTTTATTAATTTTTTTAAAATTATACCACAAAAAAAACATACACACAACATCAACTACTTTCTAATTTTATTTAATAAAAATTAAAAAATTCTCTAAAAATGCTTAATATCAGCATATTACATTAATGTTGTAGCGTATATTATATAGTATATTTTTTTATATGTAAAATTTATGTATAATTTATATAAAATCTATTTTAAAAAATTTTCTTCAAATTCACTAGTAGGCATCGGCTTAGCAAATAAATAGCCTTGACCATGACCGCATCCTAAATTCTTTAAAATCTCTACTTGTTCTACCGTCTCGATACCTTCGCAAATAACGTCAAATCCTAAATCTTTAGCTAAATTTATAACATGTTTTATTACTATCTCATCTTTATTTGCTTTTCTATTACAAATATTTTCGTCATCTATACCTATATTATCTATAAATCCTTTGTCTATCTTTAATACGTCTATATTTAAATCAGTAAGGGTTTGTAGAGACGAATAAGCCGTCCCAAAATCATCTATCGAAACTTTTAAATTTTGAGACTTTAGTTTTTGTATAAAATTCTTTAGGTCATCTTTGTCTTCAACAAAAACGCTCTCGGTTACTTCTAATTCTAATAGCTCTAGAGGTATATTATATTGACTTGTCAAATCTATAAACTTATCAATAAACTTTGCATCTTGAATATGACCTCTTGAGACGTTTACCGAAATAGGTACTATGTTTAGCCCTCTATCAAGGCAATCTCTTATATATATCATAATCTTTTTATAAATTATAAAATCTAAAATATTAATAAAACCATTTTTTTCAAATAGAGGTATAAACTCGTCTGGGAAAATCATACCCTCTGGAGTAATCCACCTTACTAAAGCTTCAGCACCACAAATTTTCATCGTTTCTAGTTCAAATTTAGGTTGTAAATAAGGGATAAATTGCTCATGCGTAACAGCTGAAAACATTCTTTCTTCTATTATGCGTTCTCTTTCTGCTTCTTGCTCTAACTTCTGATCATAAAAAGCAAACCTGCTTTGGTGTGAACCCTTGCTGAGCTTTCTTGCTATGTTGGCCTTGTCTAGTAATATATTTAAATCTTGGGTTTTATCTACTAGGCAAATACCGCCTATAATAGTAATTTTCTTATCTGGAAATTTAAGCTTTTGCATTTTAACAAAACTATTTCTAAGTACTAGTATCTTTTCTTTAAGCTCCTCTATCTCGTCATACTGCATAAAAATAGCGAACCTATCTTCGTTTAGCCTACAGCATCTCTCATCATTTGACTTAAACGCTGTTAATACTTTAGATATCTCAATTAAAACGTTATTACCTGCTGAGTACCCAAATGTGTTATTAATATTTTTAAACTTATCTATATCTATCGTGCATAAAGCATAGTTATAATCACTTTTTATTAAAGACTCGTTATAATAATCATTTAGACCTTTTAAAGAAAATAGATTAGTTAATATGTCAATCCCCTCTAGTTGCTTAACAAAATCATTAGTATCTTTGGCATAAATCATATAAGCATCTCGGTTATCGCTTAATTTAATAGGCGTGCTTTTTTTAATCCAGTAGTTGTTGTCTGATTCGAGCCTCTGTACTTCATTGTTAACATCATCTAGATAACAGTTAGGACAACGGTCATTATAGCCATATAGAGTATAGCACTTAATATTGGTTGTGATTTTTGGTAAAATTTTCTTGTAAAGCTCATTGTGATATAATATATTATATGTGTCTTTTTCTACAAGAGCTATCGGCATTTTTTCGTTTTTGACTATCACATTAAGCATTTTAAACTCATCGTGAAATAACTTGGTTTCTTGGAATAGCTTTATACGTGTTGAAGCTATGTTTAACATATTATTAATAATATTTATTTCTTCTTGAGTAAACTTGGAGTTATAACGCTCAATAGTGATATAAGCGAATATGTTTTCTTGATTTATAAAAAATAGTTGGAAATCAGCCAAAGACTTATTTTTCATAAAAAACTTGGATTTAAAATTCATGTTTAAAAGAGTTTTGCTAACTTCTTGAAAATTAGGTACTGCTAAAATATTGTTATTAGATAATTTATCTTTAAATAATTCTAATAACTCTGTTTTATATAAATCGGTATTATCTTGTAAATTATAATAAGTGTTTATAAATACATCAGTCAAGTTATTATAGCTAACAATACTATTATTGCCCGACAATTCATACTCTAAAGCATTTATATAGGCGTTTTTAGTAATACCACAGTCACTATCTAAGTGATTTTTTATAATAAGACAAAGCCTATCTACTTTACACAGCTCAACCATTTTTTTTAGAATATAATCTAAACCAATGTTATAATCATTTATATTATAAAATTTTTTTAAAATTTCTGATATATTAGAGTTTAAATCTTTATGTATTGTCATATTGCAAAGCTCTCCTTTTTAAATTATATTAATACTAAAGCTAATATTAATATAAAAATTGTTTTTAGTCAATAAGATTATTTTAAATATAGAGTAGTTTGGAATAACATTAAGTATAGAATATATATAATATAATTAAAGATTAGGGCGGGGGTAGCTTGGAGTTGCTTAAGGCATTTAAATTTTATTGTTAAGATATAGCTTTTTGTACGTTAATTTAATTTTACATCACAGATTTTTTTATAAAAAATCTGTTGACATTTAATTAATAAGTAACTTATAATAAAAATAAAAAATATAATAAAAAGGGTTGGGGTTGCTAACTTATGAATAATAATAATAAAAAAAATATATATATTATGGGTATAGAGACATCTTGCGATGAGACATCGGTAGCTATATTAAAGGACGGTCGAGAGGTGTTATCTAATATAATATCATCTCAAATAGATATACATAAACTATTCGGAGGAGTTGTGCCAGAGATAGCCTCTAGAAAACACGTTGAGATTATAGACGTTGTAACGGAACAAGCTCTACAAGAGGCTAATTTAAATTTTAGCGATTTAACAGCCATAGCAGTGACTTACGCTCCTGGATTAGTTGGAGCTTTACTCGTAGGCTTCACTTATGCTAAAGCTCTTGCATATGCGCTTAAAATACCACTTATACCTGTTCATCATATAGAGGCTCATATATGCGCTAATCTTATAGAACATAAAGACCTAAAGCCACCTTTTTTGAGCCTTGTAATCTCGGGAGGTCATACACATATAGCATATGTAAAAGATTATACTAAGTTTGAAATACTTGGTAAAACTAGAGATGATGCTTGTGGAGAAGCATTTGATAAAGTGGCTCGTACGTTAGGGCTACCTTATCCAGGAGGTCCTCAAATAGATAATTTAGCTAAAAAAGGCGATGAAACCGCCATTAATTTGCCTAGAGTTATGATAGACTCTGATGACTATGACTTTAGCTTTAGTGGACTAAAATCGGCGGTCTTAAACTTTGTAAATAAATGCAATATGTCGAACATAGAGTTTAAAAAAGAAGATTTATCGGCGTCTTTCCAAAAGGCGCTCACAGACGTTCTTGTAAAAAAGACTATAAGAGCTTGTAAAGAGCAAAATTTAAATATTCTTACTCTAGCAGGAGGGGTTTCGGCGAATTCTTATATTAGAAGCACTATGCAAAAAGCCTGTCAAGAAGAAAATATAACTCTTTATTACCCTACGTTAGAGTTATGTACAGACAATGGAGCTATGATTGCTTGCTCTGGTTATTTTGAGTATTTAAATAAAAACTTTGGCTCACTTGACTTAAACGTGTACCCAAACTTGAAGCTTGGTCAAACTCCACCAAAAGGCTATATACAAGTTTATACTGGTGATGGCAAAGGCAAGACTACAGCTATTTTAGGTTTAGCACTTAGAGCGATAGGCGCTAATAAGAGTATTTTTATAGGTCAGTTTTTAAAAGATGATAAATATGGGGTATATAGCGAGGTAAAAGCGATAAATAATTACTTGCCGTCTTCTAATATAAGACTAGAACAGTTTGGGTCTGGTGACGGATTTGTAGATAGAATA
>JAWXUY010000128.1:0-5608 GCA_044425885.1 bacterium
GTATATATATAAATATTAATTAATGAATAGGAGCTGAATTTATGAAATTTAACGATTTTTTATACGTAAGACCCGACTCTAAAGAAGTGATGGATAAATTAGAAGACCTTTCTTTAGAATTCCAAAATGCTAAATCTTTTGAAGAACAACTTGATATTTATAAAAAAGTTGAGCAAGTTTTAAGAGATTGCCACACTATGAACTCAATCGCTTATGTTAGGTATACGATTAACACTAACGATGAATTTTACAAAGCTGAAAAAGACTACAGGGATTTAAACTCTCCTTTAATAGATGAAAAGTTTAAAAAACTTCAAAATCTTTTATTAGAGTCTGAATTCTTAGAGGACTTCAAAAAAGAGCTTGGGGAAGTTTGTATTACTAATTTAAAGCTTGAAGTAAAATCTTTTAGCCCTGAGATAGTAGATTTACTACAAAAAGAAAACGAACTAAAAAGTAAGTATCAAACGCTTTATGCTAGCGCCAAAGTAGAATTTGACGGCAAAACAATGCCATTACCTATGCTTGGTTCTTACAAACAAAGCCAAGACCGTGATACACGTAAAAAGGCTTTTGAAACAGAGGGTAATTTCTTTGACTCTCACCAAAAAGAGCTAGATAGCATATTTGATGAGCTTGTTAAAAATAGAGCGGAACAAGCTAGAATATTAGGCTACAAAAACTATGTTGAGATGGCTTATGACCTCAGAAATAGAAATTGCTACGATGCAAAAGCTGTTGCAAACTATAGAAAGCAAATATTAGAAGATATAGTGCCTCTTGTTACTAAGCTCAAAGCAAACCAACAAGAAAGAATAGGCGTAGACTCTTTAAAATTATATGATGACACGTTTTTATTTCCAGACGGAAACCCTACTCCTAAAGGAACTCCTGATGAGCTTTTAGCATTATGCCGTAAGATGTATAATGAGATGAGTCCAGAAACTAGTGAATTTATAGAGTTTATGTTTGAAAGCGATTTATTTGACGTTGTATCTAAAGATGGTAAAGCTCCAGGTGGATATTGCACAAGCTTTTTAAATTACAAAGCGCCTTTTATATTCTCAAACTTTAATGGGACTTCTGGAGATGTAGACGTATTAACGCACGAAGCTGGACACGCTTTCGCAGGATATCTCGCCAAAGACCTTCCTTATTTAGACCAAATGTCACCTACAATGGAAGGCTGTGAGGTTCACTCAATGGCGATGGAATATTTAACTTATCCATGGCATGAGCTATTTTTTAAAGAAGACACTAATAAGTATACACTTGAGCAAGCCGAAAGTTGTTTAAGCTTTTTATGTTATGGCACGATGGTAGACTATTTCCAAGAGTTAATATATTCTAAGCCTGAAATGACTCCAGCAGAAAGAAATGAGCAGTGGGCGGAGTTAGACAAGCAGTTTAGACCTTATTTAGACTTCGACAATTTACCATTCTACGGTAGAGGAGCTTTATGGCAAAGACAACTTCACATATATTTATATCCGTTTTATTATATAGATTACTGCTTAGCTAGCACAGTAGCGCTTCAAATACAAGCTATCAACCTAGTAGATAGTAAAAAAGCATGGGATACTTATATGACTTTTACTAAAATGGCTGGTACTAAAACGTTTTTAGATTTAGTAACGACTTCTGGTTTAAATTCACCGATGGAAGATGGTTGTCTAAAATCTATAAGTGAGAAAGTATCTGATTGGATTTTCAGTATAAAATTATAGATTATAGATTATATATTAATAATAGATTGATATAAGAAAGGATATTGTGTAATATGCCTATAGTTAATATTCAAATGTTTGAGGGACGCACTCTTGAGACAAAGAGAAGTATTTGTGAAAAAGTAGCGAAAGTTGTTGCTGAAGAAGCAGACGTAAAACTTGAAAGCGTGACGGTTCTAATAGAAGAACTTAAGAGAGAAAATTATTATAACGAGAAACAGTAGTAATAAATATAAAAAATAAATATAAAAAATAAAAAGATACTACTAGTTATTATGTTAGCTAGTAGTATTTTTTATTTAATTATTTATGTAAATTTTAGTCCCATGATAGTCTATATAATCTATTTCTTTATTGTTTAATACGTTTGTGAAGTTTGAAAATATAAATACTTCATTTGTAGTTGGATTACCCAATAAGCTGATAAAGTCTTCTATATGCTCGAAACTGTTATCTTTATAGTAAATAGTAAACTCTTTTAATTTATCTGTTAAATCGTTTGGATAATGCTTGCCAAACTCACTACCATCATAGTATTTACTAGGGTCAACGTAAAGCTCAAAGTTAATAGAAATTGGAGAAACAGATACGCTATTTATTTTTACTTCTAAGTCGTCTTCGCCCAAATAATCTACATAAGCATACATATCTTCAAAAAATATTTTATTATTATATCTAGTAAAGTTAGCATCGAACTTAATTTTCCAGTCACCATCAAAGCTTTCTACTTGATATTTATCTAGCATTTCTTGATTTTTTTGAGCTTCGAAAATTTTACGATGTTGATTTTGGATATATATATCAATTCCTGCTGTCTTTACAGAGTCATAATAAAAATCCGAAGCTATATTAGGGCTTTCAAATACTTGTAAATCTTGAAAATTAAAAGTAATCGTAGCGTTTTCAAGGGTGTTATTTTTAGATGTTATCTCGTAATAAAAAGAAATTATATTACTGTCAATATTTTCTTGGTTTTTAATCTGTTCATACTTATGCGTGAATTCAGAAACGCCATCTGCTTCAATTTTTAAATAATGGTCTAAAAATTTATAATATTTATTTTGCTCCAGTATAACACCCTCTGGAGCTACAAAGTCAAAAAATATATAAGTCGTGTTTTCATCGCCAATAATTTCTTTTACTAATATTTCACCGCTTTTTTTACTATCGCTTTTATTTACGTTATAAGCACCTGATGACAAGAATTCTAATTGGTTATCACTATTGGGATTTAAGAATTTAATAGATGTACTGCTTAAATTTAAAAGGTCAGAGGCATATACGCTTATACTAAGCAAACCCGTTATAGCTACTATAGTAGAAAATTTCTTAAACTTATTGTAACTATAATTTTCTTTACGTGATAAATTTTCTAAGTTGCATATAAGCTCTTGCTTCTGCTCGTCTGAAAGCTTTATATTAGAAATTTCCTGTTTATATTTCTTCTGCATATTTTTCATAGTATTCGTCTCCTAACAATATTTTTAATTTATCTTTGGCTCTTTTAAGCCATGTACTTACAAGTTGTGGTTTTACTTCTAAAATTTCGGCTATCTCTGAAACACTATATTCTTCATAAAAATATAAAAATATTACATTTCTATATTTAGGCTTTAGCTTAGATACACTCAATAATACTATATTAGATTCAGATTCAGATTCAAAAATACCAGTATTTAAATTCTCAACCCTAAGTTCTTTACGATTTTTTAATTTTTGAAAATCCAAACCTATAACCCTCTTAAACCACATACTAGATTTAAGGTTTTTACAAGTATTAATAGTAACACGTATTATAAAAGCTTTTTCATTTGGTATATCTTCAAAATTAATTTGCATAAGCTTTATTAAAACTTGTTGAGTAATATCTTCGGCATCATATATATTACCTAAAAAATTATAAGCTATTTTGAGTATCATATCCGAATATGTATTTATTATATAATTTATATCAGTCATATTTATTATCTAACACCTCCCTTATATATAAAACAAACAGGTTTATTAAAATATGTCAAAAATTAAAATTAAATATAAAAAAATCCCCCAACATTTAAATTAATCTTTAAATTAATATAAAAATTAATATAAAAATTAATTTAAATGTTGGGGGAATAGATTTTATTTACTATAAATTTATTTTTAAAGCTTTGTCTATTAGAGCCTGCTGGCTATCGAAAAGCTCCTCACCTTTTTTTGGTTCTTTTTTTAAGTACTCAGCATTACTTTGTAATATGCTGGCTTTAACGTTGTCTTTTAGGCTAGCCTCTATTATAAAATTAATTTGACTTCTTATATTTTCACTGTAAATAGGGCAAGCAACCTCTACACGCTTTTCAGTATTTCGAGTCATTAGATCGGCGGAAGATATATACATCTTTTGAGGCTCAGAGGCTTTGTCGCTACCAAATATATAAACCCTTGTATGCTCTAAAAACCTACCTACTATATTAATAATCTTTATATTCTCTGTTTCGTTTGGAATATTCGGAATTACACAACAAATACCTCTAACTATAAGCGTTATCTTAACTCCAGCACAAGATGCATTTCTAAGCTCTCTTATAATATCTATATCAGTGATAGAATTTATTTTTATTATAATATTGCCATCTTTACCCTTTTGACTTTCTTCATTTATTAATTTTATAAGCGTTGGTTTAAGTGAAACTGGAGCGACTAAAATATTATTATAAACTCCGTTTAAGTTTGATACTGCCATATTTTGAAAAAAGTCACTTAAATCTTTACCTATATTTTGGTTGTAAGTCAAAAGCGATACGTCTGTATATAACTTTGATGTTTTCTCGTTGTAGTTTCCAGTACCCACTTGACTAATATACTTTATTTCACCATCTTCACGCTTGGTAATCAAGCACACTTTAGAGTGAACTTTGTAGTTTTCAAATCCATAAATTATATTACAACCAGCTTCTTCTAACCTTTCAGACCAACCTATATTGTTTTGCTCGTCAAATCTAGCTCTTAACTCTATCAAAACAGTAACATCTTTGCCATTTTCTGCGGCTTGAGATAAATACTCTATTATTTTTGACTTTTCATCTAGCCTGTAAATAGTCATCTTAATGGAGATAACAGAGTCATCATTTGAGGACTCTTTTAGTAGATTTAGGAAAGGTTTCATATTTTCAAATGGTAGAGATAATAATAAATCTTTTTTTTGAACATATTCTATTATAGATTTATTTTGTAATAACTCCGACTCTGCTATAGGATAAACAGGGTTAAAATGTTGATAAATACAATTTTTTTGAATGTGGGGTAATAACTTTGACTGCAAAGAAAAAGCGAAATCTAGTTGCATAGGGGTTTTAATGTGAAATACTTGACGATTAGATAAAGAAAGCTTTTCTTGTAGATAATTTTCAAGCTTTTCGTTTATTTTTTTTGAACAAGCATAGTTGCTAGACATTTCTAATCTAACAGGAGCTAGTCTTTTTCTTTTAGATAATAACTTCTTCACCTTTTTTCTAAAATCATTGTCAAAATTAAAGTTTTCATCATCAAAATTTAGGTCAGCGTTGCGAGTGACACGAATAATAGAAGTTTCTTGAACCTCGTAATTACTAAAGCACTTATAAGCAAATTTAGCTAATATATTTTCTATTCTTGTATATTTTATAGCTTGGCTTTTTTCACTCAAAAATAATACGCTAGGTAGTGAAGCTGGGATAGGGATAAGCCCTAGAACTTCTTCTTTTTTGTGTTTTAATATATTTGCGATATATAAAGACTTGTTGTTTAGATGAGGAAATGGGTGTAAAGGGCTTACTATTTGAGGTGATAGTATAGGCATTACTTCGTTTTTAAAATAATTTTTTACAGTCTTTCTTTCTTTTTCGTCTAGCTCGTCATACTCT
>JAWXUY010000129.1:0-5526 GCA_044425885.1 bacterium
CCCCCCCCCCCTTAATTTCACAACTTTTTTCATCATTTTCTGCTAAAAAAACTTTTCCACGAACGCTATAATTTTGTGTTGAGTGTGGGGCTTTATACCTTTCTCTGTTTAATTCATCTTCATTATAATATTCAGTATAATATTCAGTATAATAACATTCCATAAGACTTCCTCCTTTTAAATTTATTTTTTAAATATATAGCCAAACTTACTTTACTACTACATCGTACTTATTCTTCCATCTCTTATATGCCTCATTATAACACTAACTGAGACTCCAGTCGCTCTTGAAACGCTTGATATATCAGCCCCTGGATTACTTTGTATAAATTTTTTTATATTTTGTATGTTGTCATCCATTATCATGTGCCTTTGACAAGCTTTACAATAATGGTCTTTGTCATCTCCTTCTAAAAAAATTCTTCCACAATTACAACATTGTTGAGCGGAATTTAATGCTTGATTACTGCTACTACTAGTTGCTACTTTTGGTGCTTGATAACCATTATTATTATTTTTACTTACTGGCTTACTACTACTTTTTCCATTATAATAATTACTAAATTTTGACATAAAATTCCCCCTAGTGCGGTTTACTATTAAATTGCTTGTTATATTATTTTAATAAATAATTATTAATCACTTGCGCTACTCCATCATTTTCATTAGTATCTGCTATAAAATCTGCAATTTTTTTGATATAATCTACTGCATTTCCCATAGCGACGCCACACCCTACAGCTTTCAGCATAGTTTCATCATTGTAACTATCTCCAAAAGCTATAGTATCTTCGATAGGAATTTCTAATATTTCACATAATTTTTTTATACTGCTACCTTTATCAATACCTTCATTCATAAATTCTAAGAAAAAAGGCTTTGACATTACCATCGACATACCTGAAATATTAGGCTTTAATACACCCTCTACTTCTTTTAGATGCTCTGGCGCTTGCATTAATATCGCTTTAATACACTTTTCAGGCATTACCTCTGTAAAATTTTCATTTATGTCTAAATCAAATCCGTTAATTTCTGCTTCTATGTACGTGTAAGGACTTTCTTGATTCGCCAAAATTTTATTATTTTCAGTATAAGTATTTATGTTGCACTCGTGTTTTTGTGATAAATCATATAGACTTAACATTTGTTTTTTAGACAAACAATCTTCGAATACCACTTCATTCGTTTTTGTATTAGAAATTCTTCCACCATTAAAAGAGATAATAAAATTATCTGATTTTTCTAGTTCAAGCTCTTTAATTATTTTAGTCATGCCACCAGTTGGTCTACCAGAGGCAAGGACTACTTTTATGTTGTTTTCTTGAGCTTTTTTCAAAGCACTTTTAGTTTGTATAGATATAGACCCATTTGGTAACAATAGAGTATCATCTAGATCTAGAAATATAGCTTTATAATTTCTTTTAGATATACCTGTTTTGTTGTTAATTTCGCTCATAATTTTTCAAATCCCCTTACTGTTTAAATTTATTAATTCGATTAAATTTTATTACATATATATTTCTTATATTTGTTAATATATTATCAATGTATCTATAAAAAATTTTTTAATAAAAAATAACTTTAATATAAACATGTAAACAATTTATACTTGTATTTTTTATTTAAAAACTTTTTTATTTTTTTATTTTTTTATTTTATTATTTTACTTTTCAAAAATACTAATGCTTTTTGTTAGATAGCTGTTTATAAACCTGTCTATGCCACCGTCCATAACCTGTTGAGTATTTGACGTTTCTTCGTTTGTTCGGTGGTCTTTCACCATATTGTACGGCTGAAATACATAAGAACGTATTTGGCTTCCCCAACCTATTTCTTTCAATTCGCCTCTTATATTTGATATTTTTTCATATTGCTTTTCTAATTCTAACTCATAAAGCTTGGACTTTAATATCTTTAGAGCCTTGTCTTTATTTTGGAATTGGGAACGCTCATTTTGGCATTGAACAACAGTGTTTGTAGGTATGTGCGTTATTCTAACAGCAGAAGAAGTTTTGTTTATGTGTTGCCCTCCTGCTCCACTCGCCCTGTATACATCTATTCTAAGATCATCACTATTTATTTTAAAATCTATATCATCATCTATTTCTGGCATTATATCACAAGAAGCAAACGAAGTATGACGCTTACCAGACGAATCAAAAGGAGAGAGCCTTACAAGCCTGTGTATACCCTTTTCACTTTTGAGATAACCATAGGCATTTTCACCATTTACTTGTATAGTAACCGACTTAATCCCTACTTGCTCACCTGATAAAAAATCTAATACCTCATACGTAAAACCTTGATTTAGTATCCACCTCGTATACATTCTAAATAACATATTCACCCAGTCACAAGCCTCAGTGCCACCTGCCCCTGAATGTAGCATTAAAATAGCATTATTTTTATCATACTCACCAATAAAAAGAGTAGTTATTCTTAGTTCTTCATACTCTTTTAAAAACTCTTTTACAAGCACTTTAACTTCATGTATAATTTCATTTATTTCATTTAAATCATCTTCTTGATTTAACTCAAGACCAATTTCTATAAACTCAATAATATCATTATGCTTTTTAAATAAATTATTATAGCTTTCGATACTAGAAGTCAAGTTTTTTGTTTGTTGTAATATAGCTTGCGCATCTTCTATGTTATTCCAGAAGCTAGGGTCTGCTGATACTTCTTCTAAATCTTTAACTTTTAAAAGCTTGTTATCAATGTCAAAGAGATTTCCTCATCTCTAATAATTTTTTGTTATAAACCTGTATTTCTGATAAAATCTGCTCTAATTCAAAAATCACTAACTCACATCCTATCTCATCTTATTTCATTTCATCTTATCTCATCTTATTTGCCTTGCCCACAGCATTGCTTGTATTTTTTACCACTTCCACAACTACAAATATCATTTCTTTCTACTTTTTGGACACGCTTTGGCTGTTTTTTAGCTTGTACTCCACTGTCTTTGTTTGTTGAAATAGGCTTAGATACTTGCTCTCTTTCCATTTGAGTTTCTACTCTAAGATTAAATAAAGACCTAATAGTATCCGTTTGGATATTATAATTTAGCTCCTCGAACATATCATAACTTATATTTTTGTATTCAACAATCGGGTCTCGTTGTCCATAAGCCCTTAAATTAATACCTTGTCGCATTTGGTCTATATTGTCAAGATGATCCATCCATTTTTGGTCTACTACTTTTAATAAAATTACCCTTTCGAGCTCTCTTATTCTTTCTTCACCAATGTCTGTTTCTTTCTTTTTGTAATATTCTACCGCAACTTCTTGAATACGCTTCACAAAATCTGGCTTACTGATAGTTTCTTTTTCTTGGTCTGTTAATAAAAACGGCTCTAACCTAAACTTTCCTAATTCTTCATTAAGAGTTATTAGATTCCATTCTTCAGGATATTCCTCATCTGGGATTATTAAATCCACTTGAGCTTGAATAACATTTTCTACCATCGAGAATATCTGCTCTTTGATATTTTCTCCTGATAACACTTTTCGGCGCTCACCATAGATAACCTCTCTTTGTTCATTCATAACTCTATCATATTCTAATAAATGCTTACGAATAGAGAAGTTATTTCCTTCTACTTTTCTTTGAGCATTTTCAATACTTTTTGTAAGTATTTTGCTTTCGATAGCTTCTTCTTCACCAACATTTGCTTTCTGAACCTTATAAACAAAGTTATTAGATTTTCAATTAATTTTCAAACTAATTATATTTTTCACATACATACAACTTATATTCAATTTATTTTACTAATTATACTATAATATTATAACATAATATTTTTATAAAAGTCAATAAATATATAAAAACTATATATCATAAAAATTTTAAAAACTTTGGTTATTTTAAGGTTTTCGTTCACATAAAGACGCTACTCTCCACGCAGTTCTCATATAATTTTATTATATAATTAATTATTAATTATTAATTATTATAACGAACTTCTTATACTTTCGCATAAGCACAGACTATATCTTATCCTTTGGCTTTACCCAGTAAGGTCTACCCACTTCGGCTACCATCACTTGTAGCCTACTCCCCTCAAGAGGGATAGTCGTTGAAGTTTCTCCTATTTGGAGCTTACCTGCTGATTGCCCATTATTTTACAAGACTTAGGGTTTAACCTTATCTCATCTAGTTAATTTTTTCTGCTTTCGCAACTTTCACACTTGAGCCTATTTCATCTCTACGTTGTAGTTTAACTAGCTTTAGGATTTCCCAGCAATTCAAGTAGTATCGGATAGGCTTTTTTAATCCTATCTCTATGTACATATTTCTATATACACTAACTAATACCGAGCCACTTATCTTTAATATATATATATTTAATAAGCGTAGCCCATTTAATCAAATATTTTCATTAGATTATCACCACCAAAGAGCCTCATAAGGTCATCTTCAAGCGCTATATAAAATCTCGACTCACCTTTATCACCTTGTCTACCTGCACGCCCTCTAAGCTGATTATCAATTCGCCTTGACTCATGTCTCTCTGTCCCAATAATTTTAAGACCGCCCAAATCTTCAACTCCAGTTTCAAGCTTGATATCTGTTCCACGACCTGCCATATTAGTAGCTATCGTAATAGCTCCTTTTCTTCCCGCAAGCTCTACTATCTCTGCTTCTTGCTCATGGAGTTTGGCATTTAGGACTTGATGTTTTATACCTTCTTTTTTTAATAACTTGCTTATTTCTTCGGACTTTTCTATCGTAACAGTCCCTACTAAAACTGGCTGTCTTTTTTCATAAGACTTTTTAACATCTTGGACAATTGCTTTTAGCTTTCCTTTTTCACTCATATATACTAAATCTGGATGGTCTTCTCGCTGAATAGGTCTGTTAGTTGGTATCGTCACAACATCTATACCATAAATTTCTTTAAATTCTCCTTCTTCTGTGAGGGCTGTTCCTGTCATACCTGACTTTTTAGTATACTTATTAAAAAAGTTTTGGAAAGTAACAGTGGCAAGAGTTTTGCTTTCTTTTTTTACAGTTACGCCTTCTTTGGACTCTATCGCTTGATGTAGACCATCTGAGTAACGTCTACCATTCATTAGACGACCTGTGAATTCATCTACTATAACTACTTCATCTTCTTGAATAACATAATTTTTGTCTTTAAACATAGTGTAGTTTGCTCTAAGAGCATTATTAATATGATGTTGTATTTCTAGATTTTCTGGGTCTGCTAAATTTTCTACTTTAAAGAACTTTTCTGCTTTTTGGACTCCTTCTTGAGTGAGGGTAACAGCCTTAGACTTTTCATCTATTACAAAATCACCTTCTTCTTGTAATTCTTCTCTAATAAGCGGATTTAAAGCTTCTTCTTTATTTAAAACTTGACCTTTTTTTATCGTCTTAACAAATGAATTAGCTATCATATATAGTTGCGTTGACTTATTGCCTGCTCCTGATATAATAAGCGGGGTTCTTGCTTCATCTATTAGTACTGAATCTACCTCATCTATTATAGCATAATTAAGACCTCTTTGCACTAA
>JAWXUY010000130.1:0-5484 GCA_044425885.1 bacterium
ATTTTTTTTGGGGGTCGGTAAAGAGTGGGGGGGGGTTATTTATGTTTATAATTAAATTTTAATGAGCTTTATATAGCTATTAAAACTCCAGTCTTTTTTCTACATAATCTCTTAGATCACAAATTTTAATTCTTTCTTGCTCCATAGAGTCTCTATCTCTTATAGTAACACAGCCATCTTCACGGCTTTCAAAATCGTAAGTTAGGCAAAAAGGCGTACCTATTTCATCTTGTCTTCTGTATCTTTTACCTATAGTGGCTGTTTCGTCGAATTCACAGTTAAAATACTTGCTTAAATTTTCGTAAATTTCAAAAGATTCTTCCGATAGCTTTTTAACAAGAGGTAGGATAGCTACTTTAATAGGAGCTATTGCTGGATGAAATCTCAATACATTTCTAGAGTCTGCTTTGCCTTTAGAATCTACCCCTAAATCTTCTTCGTCATACGCTTCGCATAAAAATGCAAGCGTAACTCTGTCTGCCCCAAGAGAAGGCTCTATACAATAAGGCGTAAACGACTTATTAGTCGTAGGATCAAAATACTCAAGCTTATCTCCAGCACATTCGCTATGTTGCTTTAAGTCATAGTCAGTTCTTGAAGCAATACCCCAAAGCTCACCTTTACCAAATGGAAACATATATTCTATATCAGTAGTAGCATTACTGTAGTGAGAAAGCTCTTTTTCATCATGGTCTCTAAACCAAACATTTTTTTCATTAACGTTAAGCCTTAAAAGCCAATTCATGCAAAATTCTTTCCAGTAATTAAACCATTCTATTTCAGTGCCAGGCTCACAGAAAAATTCAAGCTCCATTTGTTCAAATTCACGTGTTCTAAAAGTAAAATTACCTGGAGTTATTTCATTTCTAAAAGACTTACCTACTTGTCCAATCCCAAAAGGTATTTTTTTTCTAGTAGTACGCTGAATATTTTTAAAATTAACAAATATTCCCTGAGCGGTTTCTGGTCTAAGATAAACTACGTTTTTACTATCTTCAGTAACTCCAGCATGAGTTTTAAACATCAAGTTAAACTCCCTAATATCAGTGAAATTATGCTCATCACAAGTAGGACAATTTATGTTCTTGTCATCTATAAAAGCTTTCATTTCGGAATGCGACATACCATCTGGATTAATATTTTCAACATTATTTGCGTGTGCATAATCTTCTATAAGCTTATCTGCTCTAAACCTTTCATGGCACTCTTTACAATCCATTAAAGGGTCGCTAAATCCCCCTATATGCCCCGAGGCTTTCCAAACTTCAGGATTCATTAATATTGCACAATCAACCCCAACATTATATACGCTTTCCTGTATAAACTTAGACCACCAAGCCTTTTTAACATTATTTTTAAGCTCAACGCCAAGTGGACCATAGTCCCAAGTATTCGCTAGACCTCCATATATTTCAGAGCCAGCGTATACAAATCCCCTTGATTTAGCTAGCGCAACAATTTTTTCCATTGTTTTTTCTACATTATTTTCTTGATTTTCTTGATTTTCTTGATTTTCTTGATTTTCTGACATTTTATTCATAATCCTCTCTTAAAATTTTTATATTTATTATTAACTCAAGCTCTTACTAATTTTATTTCTTATGCGTTGGATTGCATTATCAATAGATTTTTCATCTTTTTGTAGATTTTCAGCAATAGCGCTATAATTTTTACCTTTTAAATACAGTTTAAGCACATTTTTTTCAAAGTCACTTAGCAAATTATTAATTTTATCTTTTAAATTTTTAACGTTTTCTTTATCTATTAATAATTGCTCTGGGTTTAAAACTTTACTATCTTCTAACAAGTCCATATATACATTATCTGAATTTTCTTCTGAAACTGCTATATTAAGAGAAAAATAAGAATTTAATGGCATATGCTTTTTTCTGTTTGCTGTTTTAATTGCTGTAATAACCTGTCTATCTATACAAATTCGGGCAAAAGTTTTGAATTGCGCATCAGAAGTTTTGTAATCCCTTATAGCCTTGTAAAGCCCTATCATTCCCTCTTGAACCACATCTTCGTTTTCAGCACCTGCTAAAAAATATGTTCTAGACCTAATTTTAACTAAATTTTTGTATTTATTAATTAAAAAATCTTGAGCATTTATATTATTTTCTTCCTGCGCAAGTTTAACTAATTCTTCATCTTTAAGTTCTATAAAATTTATATCATCTTCAAAATTATTAAATTTTTCTTTACTCATAAATTAAGGCAAGAAACATATTTTTATAAAAAAATATGAGAAAAGCTCAAGCCCTTTCACCTCTCTTTTTTTATTTTATATTAAAGTTTATAACGCTCTTTGTCTTAAAGCTTCATATATTAATATAGAAGAAGATATAGAAGCGTTTAAAGACTCTACATATCCGAACATAGGTATTTTTACTAAAAAATTTGATTGTTTTGAGTATTTTTCAAGAACCCCATTTGCTTCATTGCCTATTAATATAGCTGTATTGGTAGTAAAATCTACTTCCGCAGGATTTTTTGTTCCTTTAAGATCAGCACATACAATATTTATATTATTATTTTTAAAATTAGTTAATAAATCATCTATGTTGCATTCTAAAAATATATTTATATGAAATATTGCACCCATAGTAGCTCTCAACACTTTTGAATTATATAAATCTACGCAATTTTTAGATAAAAATATTGCACCAACCCCCAATGCCTCAGAAGTACGAATAATAGTTCCTAAATTACCAGGATCTGTAATTCTGTCTAATACAATAAATAAATTATCTTTATTAGATAAATAATAATCATCAATAGCACTATCTAATTTTTTACAAACAGTCAAAATCCCTTGTGGATTAACAGTATCTGAAATTTTATTAAAAATACTATCATTTACTAGTATAAATTTATTTGGATTTAGGCTGTTTAATTTGCTTAGATTGGTGTTATACTTTAGATAAATATTATCATAATAATGATTAGACATAAATACTTTATCTATAATTTCTAAGCAGTCTATATTTAAATTTTTGTTATTTAATAATTCATCTGTGAACCTTTCACCTTCTATAAAAAATAACCCCGTTTTGTCTCGTTCCTTTTTGTTTTTTAGCTTAATCACATCTTTAATTAATTGATTTTTTTCGCTTGTAATTACTAAAATTTTCCTCACTCCCCTATCTTTAACTAATTTAATTACTGCTATTACTAAATTTTTGTATTATCTCATTCTCGCCGACTACTACAAGTATATCTTTTTGTCTTATTGTTTCGTTTGGTGCTGGCGATACTATTATTTTATCAGACCTTTTTATAGCTACTATATTTATACCATATTTAGCCCTGATATTACTTTCTATTATCGTCTTATTTATCCATTTTTCGTGCGACTCAACTTCTGCCAATGCAAACTTTTCAGATAAATTTATATAGTCTATAATATTATTTGCAAGTAGTGTGTTTGCTATTCTCGTACCCATATCTCTTTCTGGTAGTATAACTCTATCTGCCCCTACTTTCTCTAGTATAGACTTTTGTATATCGTTTTTGGCTTTGGCTATCACATATTTAGCTCCTAAATCTTTAGCCAGCATTGTAGCCAGTATACAACTTTCCATATTTTCGCCTATCCCTACTATTACAATATCAAAATTATTAATACCAAATTGTTCTAAAACATAGGTATCTGTAACATCTGCTTGAACAGCATGACAGCCCAAATTTGCCATCTCATTTATAACATCTATATCATTATCACAACATAGAACATCGCAATCATTCTCCAGCAAAGTTCTAGCTATACTTTGTCCAAATCTACCAACACCTAGTATTGCAAACTGGTTATTCTTTTTCATATAAGAAGGTCTCCTAAATATTTTTATTAATTTAATTTATTATAAAATTATCATAGCAATACATTAATATTATTACATTATTATATTAACATATTATATTTTATCCTACAAGTATTTTTTCTTCAGGATATTTTATAAGATTTTTTTTGTTTTTGCTACCACTACTAAAAGTAAGTCCTAATACAACTGTAGTAGCTCCAAGTCTACCTAGAAACATACATATTATTATTATACATTTACCTAAGGTAGATAACATAGGGGTTACTCCAGTCGAAAGACCAACTGTTCCAAGAGCTGAAACAACTTCATATAATAAATCTATAAAGTCATAATTTACGCCTAAATTAGCTTTTTCAGTGATTGTCAATAATATACTAAATATAAAAATCAAGCTTATCATCAACAGCACAACCGATAGTGCTTTCTCGATAGTAGAAAAACTAATAGACTTTTTAAAAGCTGTAATTACATTTCTTCCTTGGATACTTGAAATTACTGCCACTATTAAAATACCTACTGTAACAGTTTTCATACCACCAGCAGTTCCACCTGGCGAACCACCTATTGCCATAAGTAATACTGCAAAAAATTTAGAGCCATATGTAAGGTCACCTTGCCCAATTGCATCAAATCCAGCAGTCCTAAGTGTGACTGATTGAAAAGCAGATATCAAAATTTTTTCAGGCAATGGCAGTGTTCCTATTGTGCTTGGATTATTATATTCTAGTAATAGAGTAATAACCCAGCCACTTATTAGAAGTATAGCAGTGCAAACGAGTGCTAACTTACTATGAACAGATAAATTAAACTTATAAGATTTATGGTCTTTTATTTTAAAAATCTTATATTTAACATATTTAGATAAATCTATCCACACACTAAATCCAAGTCCACCTAGTATAACAAGTATCATAATAACTATATTTATAAAATAATTAGTTCTATAAGCTACTAAACTACTATCGCCTATTATATCAAATCCAGCATTACAAAAAGCAGAAATAGAATGGAATATTCCAAATAGTATTCCTTTTGTAATACCAAATTCTGGAATAAATATTAGAGCTAAAAAAATTGCCCCTACTCCTTCTATTATAATAGTCCATTTAATAATAGTTTTCAAAAATCTAACAATTCCTTTAAAATTAGATAAATTAAACGACTCTTGTATTAAAATTCTGTCTTTAAGAGTAATTCTTTTTCCGAGTGCGATTAACACGATAGTAAAGATACTCATAAACCCTAGAGCGCCTATTTGAATCATTATTAGTATAACAATTTTGCCAAAAATACTCCAATGTTGGGTGGTATTAAGGACAGTCAGACCAGTCACGCAGACGGCGGAAGTGGCTGTAAATAGAGCATCTAAGAAATTTGTTACTTCATTACTATTAGAAGAAATAGGAAGCATTAAAAGAGAAGTTCCTATACCAATAACAATAATAAAACTAAATGTTATAATATGTGCTGGAGTAATATTAATATCAAAAAGTTTTTTAATAAGTTTCATAAATTTAGTTAACATATTAACTCTCATTTCCTTAAATTTATTTTTGTCTATTAATTATAACATATTTATTTTATAATAAAAAAAAATTATTAAATATATTTATTATAAAATTATTATAAAATAAAAAAGTTTTAATTTTTGTAACATTTGTGG
>JAWXUY010000131.1:0-5481 GCA_044425885.1 bacterium
TTATTTAAATACTAAAATAACTTATTATTTAAACCATGATGAAGATATTTTAGAGTTAATGTTAAACTTATCATATCCAGATAATCTAATAGATTTAATGACTCTAGAACTGTGTATAACTGTATTCAGTAATTCCTACAATATGTTAAATTATCATATACAAGATGAACAACTTGATATTTTATTAAATTCTAATTTATCTAGGTATATATCTGAAATACGTTCTTATGAGATGTTAAATAGTATATCTAGTATAGATTTAAGTAAAAGTAGGTTTAAAAAAATTAATAATATTTGTGAAATAGATTTAAATCTAACCAAATTAATAAAAGCTCATTTAGATGACCTCGTTACTCTATTAGAACAGCACAATAACGTAAATCTAACAGAGATATTCTATGAGTCCCTAATAGACACAAAAACTCTACAAGGTTATAGAGGGCAACCTGGGCAACCTTTTATTATTAATGCCTACACTATGTTAGACATAAACTCTGACTTTATCAAAAAGTTTGATCTAGACCAAAACAAGATTAATCATAATATGGGTAATAGTGATAATAGGTTATTACACATAAATGACAAAGGTGTTAATCTAATAGATTGCTCTATATTTCTTGAATATTTTTTTAAATCTAAAAAAGAAAATATTCAAATTACCAACTTCTTAAACACCAGTGATGACAATATACAAAGTTTTTATAAATTAATAATAAGTTTATTAGTTCTAAAATTTACAAAATCTTTATTAAATCAAGCTATGCTCGATAATCCAAAGTACAAATCACTCGAACAAGAATATATATATTTTATAATATTTGAAATCTTAACTTAGCATAAACTTAGCACAAAATTATTATAAAATTATTTAATTTTTATTTTTTTTTTTTAATTTAATATTTTACTATGTTGACATTTTATTTTAAATAAGTTATTATTTATATAAATTAGTATAAAATATTATAAATACGTTTATGTTTATCTAAAAAATAAATGTATCTTATAATTAAAAATCAAATGGAGGATATTTTTTTATGAATGTAAAAACTTTAAAAAGTAGGCTTAATTTGCTTATTGTCGGCATTGTATTATGTTTTTCTTTATTTGCCTACTCAGGTATTTCTGCCCTACAAAAAATTGATGAATCGTATTTCGATATAATAGAAGTTACTCAAATGCTTCTGGCAAACGGTTCTGAGCTTACTGACTACTATGGGGAGCTTAGAAGAAACGTAGCTCGTGTAATTTATTCCGAAGATACTAACCAGCAACTAATAGACCAAACAGAGGTTTATTGTGCTACTTCTCAGGTAATATCTGCTGAGTATTTAGAAAATCTAAAATACGTAAACGAGCAAGGCTATGATATGCTTGACTTAATAACAAGTGTAGAGAATATTAAAGCTTTACAACTTGATTATCACTATGAGTTTCAAGATTTAGTATCTGCTATTAAAACAGGAAATCGAATATTAATAGACCAAGCTAATGATGATGTTTCTGCTGTAGGGAGTATTCTTCACGGAGAAATCTCAAGCGTTAGTTTGGCAACTTTCGAAGCTCTTACAACTGAAGTAGACCAAATCAAATCTGAAAAAAATAATACTACTTTATTATTAATAGCTATGTTTATTATATCAGTGGGATTTGTAACTTTAATATTAACTTTAACATCTAGAAGTATTAGAAATCCTGTTGATAGACTTAAAGATGCTTCACTTCAAGTTGCCGAAGGTAATATGAATGTGCAAGTAGGACTTAATCAAGAAGACGAAATAGGAGATTTATCTCATGCAGTCGATACAATGGTTGTTAATTTCAAAAGTATTCTTTCTGATATAAATAACTTATCAAATAATTTAAAAGCTGGTAACACTAGTAATTATAAAATAAACGAACAAAAATATACTGGAGCTTATAGAGAAGTTGTAATGGCTGTAAACCAAACTGTTGTTGATTTATTAGACGATAACTTATATGTTGTTTCTATGCTGGAGTCATTTGGTCAAGGAGAATTTGAAAATGAGATTAAGCAATTACCAGGTGAAAAAATAGCTACTACGCAGGCTGTTTCTAGCGTACAAGATATTTTAAAAGCTTTTGTTGAATCTATTACTAACTTAACACATGATGTTGGAAACGGAGAATTTAAAAATCTTTTAGATGCTTCATCTTATAGAGGTGAATGGGTTGGAATTACAAACGGCTTAAATACTCTCGTTCAAATAATAGACGAAGCAATGATAGATACAAAGGCAAGTCTTACTGCATTTTCTGAGGGTAATTTTGATTATAGAATTACTAAAGACTATAAAGGAACTTTCTCTGAAGTGGTAGACGCAACTAATTACACTGCAGAAACTGTAGGGGCTTACATATCTGAAATTTCAGAAATACTTAATGAAATGGCTAACCAAAACTTTAATGTAGATATGACTCTAAACTACATAGGTGACTTTAAATTAATACAAGAGTCAGTAGAAAATATCGTAACTAATTTAAATATACTTACTAAAAATATTATTACATCTGCTGAACAAGTTTCAGACGGAGCAACACAAATTTCTTCTACTAGTATAGCTTTAGCACAAGGAGCGAGTGAACAAGCAGGCTCAGTAGAAAGTCTTAATTCTATCACTGAAATTATTTCTAAACAAGCGGAAGAAAGCGTTGCGAAGTCTATTCAAGCTAATAAGTTAGTTTCAGAAACAAAAGAAAGTGCGAATATCGGTAACCAACAAATGAACGAGATGTTACTTGCTATGCAAGAGATTAATCAATCATCTAATAGCATTTCTAATATAATAAAAGTAATAGATGATATAGCATTCCAGACTAATATACTTGCTCTTAATGCCGCTGTAGAGGCTGCTAGAGCTGGCGAACATGGTAAAGGATTTGCTGTAGTTGCGGAAGAAGTACGAAGTCTTGCTGGTAGAAGTCAGCAAGCAGCAAAAGAAACTACAGAGCTTATAGAAAATTCAGTTACTAAAGTAGGAGAAGGCTCTATTATAGCAAATAACACTTCAGAGGCTTTAATAAGCATAGTTAAGCAAATAGAAAATATTTCTACTATAATACATGAAAACCAACTCTCATCAGTAGAACAGCAACAACTAATCGAAGATATAACAAAAAATATAAACGAAATATCAAAAGTAACTCAAATAAATACTTCAACAAGCGAAGAATCTTCATCAGCTGCTGAGGAGTTATCAACTCAAGCTTCTATATTCTATAATTCTGTATCTGGAATTAAGCTTAAAAAATAATATTAAATAATATTAAATTAAATTAAATAAAAAGCGTGGGTTATGTAATTATAATTATAATTATTACATAACTCCACGCTTTATTTATTTTGTATTTTATTTTAATGTGTTTCTCCACCAGCTATGCTTATATCTTCGTTGTTATTTATTATGGCTTCTATCCCATATTCTAGCCCTTTCGCTATCATCTCAATGCTCATAAATGGTGTTCCATTTGCTTTGTCAAGTACTTGCATCTCTGAAAATGGCACGTGTATAAATCCTGCTCTTATATCTTTATAATTCTTACTCGTTTGGTAGAGCATTTGGTACAATACGTCATTACATACGTATGTACCTGCTGTGTATGACAAGTGTGCTGGTATATTATTTTTCTTCATATTCTCTACCATCGCTTTTATAGGCAATGTCGTAAAATACGCTGTTTCTCCGTCTTCTTTGATAGGTGTATCTAGTGGTTGGTTGCCTTCGTTATCTGGTATTCTAGCTTCTGCCAAGTTTATACCTATTTTCTCTATAGTCATACATGAGCGGTTACCTGCTTGCCCCACTGAAAGCACTGCCATAACTTCATTTTCCCCTGTTTTTCCAAGCTTTTCTAATTCATCAACTATCTTATCTACTCCTTTATTAAATACAACTGGTATCTCTAATTTTATTATCTTTGTGTCTAGTATTATTTCTGGTACAAGTTTTACTGCCTCGTATGCTGGGTTAGTTGTTTCCCCTCCAAATGGTTCAAATCCTGTTAGTATAATTGTTTTCATTTTAGTGTAATTCCTTTCTAAGTTTTATTTTATTTTATCTTATTTTATTCGGTTTTATTCCAATTTTATCTTATTTTATCTTATCTTATCTTATCTTATCTTATCTTATTTTTTATTAACTAAAGTTTATCATATATATTATCTGAAATATTAACATTGCAAATGCTATGAACACTTGGTTCTTTATAACTCCAAATTTATCTTTCATCTCCAGTATCGCCACTGGTACTATATTAAAATTAGCTGCCATTGGTGTCAAAAGTGTTCCGCAATATCCACATGTTAGTGCCAGCATTCCTACTATTGCTGGATCTGCCCCGTATTCTAGCACAAATGGTCCTCCTATCCCAACTGTCATAACTGTTATAGCCGCAAATGCGTTACCCATTATCATTGTAAAAAGCATCATACTTATTGCAAATACTATAATCCCTATTGTCACGTTACCCTCTGGTATTATATTGCCTACTATACTCGCTATTATCTCTCCTACTCCCGCTTTTGTAAATATACTCCCTAGCGCTGCTAGTAGCATTGGCAGTATACTAAGTGGTCCTACTGTTGACAATAATCTCTCCGAGTCTCTCAAAAATGTAACTGGTTTATTATCGCTTGAGTATATCATAAGCAGTATGCTTGCTATCAAAACCCCTACTCCTACTCCTACCAGTGCCCCTATCTTTGGTAAAAATACGGCAAATATAATCGCTACTATCCCTATACTAAGTGCTGGCACAAATATCTTTAGTCCTATCTTATCAAAATTTGCTTTTGTTTCTATTGGTGTTGGGTAGGATACTTTCCCTATCTGTACTTTCTTTAGTATTGCTGGTGTTACCATTAGTATTACCAAAATGCCGTTTATCATTGGTGGTATCCATCTACCAAGTGCTATTACTATCCCCAGTGATGTCCAAAATATACCCGTACCCAAACTTGATTTATTATCTTTATCCATAAAGTTCTTAAACCCTGCGTGTATACTTATTATCCCTATTACAATATACAAAACTTCTAGTGATTTCTGACCTATCGTAAAGTCGTCGCTTAAAAAAAATGACATTCCTACATCTCACCCCTATTTTTTTTTTATTTATTCCCTATTTTTTATACAATTCTTTTGACAATCTTTTATCTTTTAAGTAGTAATACATCACTGTCAGTGCTATAGCAAAAATCGCCACTGGTATCTGCACTTTCGCCAGTTCTATAAGTTCTACCTCGTAGCCTAGTCCTGCCAATGTCCCCTGTACCAAAAGTGCTCCAGCTCCACCAACAAACAGCAATTGTGTGAAAAACCAAACAATATTCTCTGTCCCTGATGCCATTCCTTTTAGTTCTTCCATATGTTTCTCATTCGGTTCGCCGTATTCGTTCTCTATAGAGGCAACTATCATTGGCATTATAACTGGGCTCACAAATCCTGCTACTCCCCCAAATCC
>JAWXUY010000132.1:0-5479 GCA_044425885.1 bacterium
CTCAAGCTTTGGAATTAGATATTAATAATAGCAGTGCCGACCTATCTACTCCTCAAGCTTTAGAGTTAGATATTAATAATAGCAGTGCCGACCTATCTACTCCTCAAGCTTTAGAATTAGATATAAAAAGCACCACCTCTCAACCACCAAAACAGCTTGAGCTTACCAGTAATATAGCCTCTATTTTAAATCAAAAAGAAATGCCTATAGCTAGAGACTTACTAACTAAAACTTTACCAAAAGAAGTTAATTTCAAAAAACAAGATTTAAGTGAAGATGTGGTGCTAAATAAAAATACTTTTTTTAATAATTATAAAATTGTCGGTCAAATATTCCATACTTACTGGATTATACAACAAGAGTCCGAATTATATATTATAGACCAGCATTCCGCTCATGAAAAAATTATTTATGAAGAATTATACGAGTCTTTCTTAAATTCTAAAGTGTACTCTCAAACTTTAGTAGAGCCGATAGTATTACAAGTATCATCTTATGAAAAAGAACTTATTAATCAAAACCAAAAAATATTCGATAAATTCGGCTTCACTATTGAAAAATTTAATGATGACTGTTATGCTATCTCAAGAGTCCCTTTTATTTTTAAAAATGCTCTTAGTCCATCTTCTTTTGTAGAAATACTTGATTCTTTATCTGAAGATAATATAAAGAGTATCAGCACCGAAAACAAAAGAAACAACAAGTCTATTTATAGTTTTAAAGTAGAGCAGATTATTATGATGAGTTGCAAAAAAGCAGTAAAAGCCAATGACAGGTTAAGTACTCAAGAGGCGCAAGTCCTCATAGAAAAGCTACTACTCCTCAAAGACCCTTTTAATTGCCCTCATGGAAGACCCACCATAGTAAAAATAACAAAGTCTGAAATAGAAAAGTTTTTTAAAAGAATTTAATTATTTTTTAAGTATTAAACAGTATTAATCCAATAAAAATCTTGACTTATAAAGCTTTGTCTTATATAATAATAATATTATTATATTCAAATAAATTCGAGAGGTCACAAAATGGATTTTATTTTAGCAATGTCGATTAAAGCTTTTTGTGCTATTTTAATTATTGTAATTACTAATTTTTCAAAAGCTTTTACAGTTTATAAATTAGGAGATAAGTCTGTTAAAAATATGGGTTACTTAACTCTTAATCCTAAAAAACATTTTGAAATGTTGGGGTTTATATTTTTTGTTTTCTTTGGGTATGGCTGGGGAAATCCAGTCCCTTCTAATGTCATGTATTATCAAACTAAAGACAAAAATAAGTCGATATTATTATCAAATATAGTACCGTTAATCGTTTCACTTTTATTGGCGTTTATATCTATTGCTATGCAACACGTAATTATTAAAAGTAATGTTATAGGCTACAGCTCATTATATAGTTTATTTTATACTTTAAATTATTTATCTATTAATTTCTTTATATTTAATTTATTACCGATATATCCTCTATATGGGCAAGATATATTACAAATTATTTTACCTTCTCATATATCTATGTGGATCTATCAAAATTCAAAGATTATACAACTAATCTTATTGCTTTTTTTACTATGTGGATTTCTAGATCCTATTTTCAATATACTAAGAGGACTTATTTTAAACGTATTATTAGTACCTTTTAAATTTATATTTTAATTATATTACAAATATAATACTTTTTTAAAATACCTATACGAATTATATGATTTATATAATTTTAGGTATTTTTTTGTTTTAAAATTTATAAAAAACTTATATTAACTTTATATTAACTTATTGAAATTCTTTTTTTAATATTGTATAATATACTTAAAAATATATCTAATAGGGAGGCTACCTTTATGCATAACATCAAAAATCTAAAGCTAGACCATATTAATCTAGCTGTACCAAATATCAAAGACACCATCAATTTTTACACAAAAATACTCGGTTTTACTATCTTACACCAGTTTACAAAAGATGACCGCATATTCGTTTTTATGACTGATGGAAATATAGTATACGAATTTATACAAAAACCAGTAGAAAAAGCTTTTATAGACCACATAGCTTACGTATCCGAAGATATAGAAAAAGACTATTTGTATTATAAAAATCTTGGTCTTACTACTACTGAAATAGGATTTGTAGACTTTTTATTTGAAAATGGAGTAAAATTCTTTTTTATAAAAGGAGCAGGTGAAGAACGAATAGAATTCTGTCAAAAAATATAAAATAAATTTTTTTTATTTTATCTATTGTAATATCTGTAATTATATGTTATAATTTAAACATAATATGCCAAAACAACCTATTCTATGTATTAGAATGGTTTGTTGTAATAGTATATACCTAAAAAAACCTTGTATATAATATATATATATACATATAAAAAATTTAATATAATAAATATAGAATAAAAAAGGGAGGCAAATATGAGATTAGTTCCTGTACATAATTTAAGAGAAAATTCATGTATCGGGTTGTCTGTTCTTGATTAAATGAGCTTAAATTCATTATATTTTATGAAAGTAATGTGAAAAAGCTCGATATAGTCAGTGTACATAGAAATGTGTACATAGAGATAGGAAATATGAAAAAACCTATCCAATACTACTTGAATTGCTGGAAACCCCTAAAGCTAGTTAAACTACAACGTAGAGATGAAAAAGGCTCAAGCGTGAGAGTTGTGAAAACAGAAAAAATTAACTAGATGAGATAAGGTTAAAACCTAAGTCTTGAGTTTAAAATGGGCAATCAGCAGGTAAGACTCGAATAGAGTAAACTTCAACGACTATTCCTCTTGAGGGAAGTACATCGCAAGCGATAGGCGGTGGAAGTGGGTAGACCTTAGCAGGATATTTAGATAAAATTAAATATTGCTGAAGGATAAGATATAGTCTGTGCTTGTATGAAAGTACAAGAAGTTCATTATGATAATAATTATTATATGAGAACTGCGTAGAGAATAGCGCCTTTACGTGAACGACACCTCAAAATGACTAAATTTAAAACCATATATTTTTTTATTTACATGATGGGGCAAATAGCCCTTATACATACTCCTTTATTATTGGAAATTTAGTCCTTAGAGGTCCAGAAACAAGATAGACTCCTTGTTGGTGAAGGTCAAGTAGTAACACCACGTAAGCTAGAAATGCTTAAAAAATTAGGTATTACCTATGTTTATATTTGTGATAAATATTGCTTTAATAACGATCCTAAAATTTATACAATAGGTGATTTAGCCAGATACTCTAGTTATATAAAAGATATTCGCCGTATTTCTGAAAAATTCGTAGTATACGAAGCAACAGAGGGTGATATTAGAACGATTAATAATATTGCAAAAAATATGATTAGAGATGTTATGACTCTGAATTTGTTTTTAAAATGTCTTATGAACCTACAAAAATGACAGAAGATCATCTCTATGAAACAACGATTTATACTACGTATGCTGCTATAGTTCTTGCCAAAGAATTAGGTTTTGATAGAACCGATTTATTAACTTTAACTATCGCTTCTTTATTAAAAGACGTTGGTTTATTATCAAATCAAATAGATATAAATGACCCTGAAGAATATAAGTCACATCCTATTTGGACTTATAAATACTTAAAAAGGAATGGTCTTATACGTGATGCGGCATTAGCTATAATGCTACAACATCATGAACATAAAGATGGTTCTGGATTTCCACGTCAACTAATGGGAGACGAAATAAGTATTTCAGCTAGATTAATCGCCATTGTTAATTTCTTCTATGATTTAAAATCTGAATTTGACGATAACCCTAAAACAACTTTTGACCATTTTGAAATGGAGTTAATTCAAATAATAGATAAATTTGATTTAGACGTAGCAAAAGTTTTTATGGATCACTTAGAATTATTCGCTCTAGATGCGATAGTTAGACTAAGTAACGATGACTTAGCTGTTATCTTTGAGAATTCAAGAACTAATCCTTTTACTCCATTAGTAAAAATAATAAGAAGTAATACATATAAAGTAGGCGAGCTTATACAAATTAAAAATATTAATAATTTATCTATACTAAGTGTAGTGTATATATCTTAATAATAATAAAAGATCCATATGTATTAGTTTAATAATTGTTCTAACCCCAAAAAAGGTTGGACATGAATAGAGTAGTAAGTTAAATTAAACTTACTACTCTATTTTTTATGCTAATTGACATTTTAATCTATATTCAACAGGACTTTAAATATCCAAAGTTCTTTTATTCTTTTATTCTTTTATTACTAAAATATAAAATATAAAATATAAAATATATTTTTTTATTTTAGTCATCAGTCTTTTTCTTTTGAAAGCTTTTACTTGTAAATTTAATTTTTGTGACTGAATATAAATTTACCACAAATAATTTAAAATTATAAGTATATTTTGTCATAAAAATAAAAATACCGACCTCCTATTTATTAGATTTCAGGTCTAACTTTTTTGGGGGAGTCGGTATAAAATTAAGTGAACGAGTAGGGTTTTTTTGACTAGTTTTTTTCTTCTACATAAGTTTTGATGTTTTTGTAAACAAAGAAAGAGTTTAAGAAGCAAGCAAAACTAAAACCAAATAATAGTATGTATAACACGCTAGATGGAAATAGAATAAAGCAAACAACAAATAACAAGACGTTTAAGAAAGCTGAAGTAATAGAGTATTTTAGGCATATAAAAGCTAAATTAAGACTATTTTTGTATATATGCGATAACTTTAGTTTAACGCAAACTATAAGCGGGAATACATAATTATTAATCATTAATAATAAAAAAGAAAGACCGATTATTAAATAACTCATAGCTGGACTAGTTATAAAATAAAAATTATAAGCGAAAAATAAAAGACCTGAGATTATAGCCGTAATAAAAAAGGCAAGAGTACCTTGGACTATATTTTTTTTAAAAGCCTTTTTGAAGTCATATATAATGTCAACAGGCTTGTCTTTAATCATTTTTATTATAACGGAGTTAAGAGCGGAGTAGGAAGCGCCTATAGTGACGATAGGGATACTGCAAAAAATAAATAATAGATTAAGCCAAATAAACGTCCAGAACTCCCTTGAGATGATGTCAATAAATAACCTTATGCCAGTTTTAGGTGGAGCATCTTTTGAGATACCCTTACCCTCTCTTTCAAAATTTTCAAATATACCCATACTAAATATTTCCTTTCACGCTTTTATGCTATTAATTTATAATGCTAAATATTTAATTTAATTTAATTTAATTTAATTTATTATACACCATAATAAACAAAAGCGCCAGCTAAATATATTAAGTTATATATAGCAAGCACTTTTATTATTATATATTAATCACTATTTCTATTTCTCACACATTTACTGCTTACCCTATTATTACTACTTAATAGTAGGTATAGCTTTAGTGTTTTCTGCGAATAAATGTACTTTGTTTAAGTCAATAGCAAAGTCTAAATTATCTCCCATTTGACAAGTATACTCTAGCGGCGCTCTAACTACAAATTT
>JAWXUY010000133.1:0-3917 GCA_044425885.1 bacterium
ATTGTTTCCCCTACTATACTAGCACATTTTTTATATGCTTTAGATGGCTCTAAATTTAGCTTACTCATAGCATATAAAATTCTCCTATGAACAGGTTTTAAGCCGTCTCGAACATCTGGCAATGCTCTTGATACTATTACACTCATAGCATATTCCATATAAGAATTTTTCATTCTTTCAGTGATATCTGTGTTAATTATTTTATCATATTGATTATAATTAGACTCATCGTTATTGGAAACGTCTTGATTATTATTGTCATTGTCATTGTTATTATTGTTATTATCAGACATTTTATTTTATAAATCCTTTCTAAAAATTATATATTTTTATATATCTAAGTTAGTTACATATTTTGCGTTTTGCTGAATGAAATCACGGCGTGGCTCTACTCTATCTCCCATCAGCTGGTCAAAGATTTCATCGGCAAGCATAGCATCTTCGAGAGTAACTTTAAGAAGAATACGCTTTTCAGGATCCATAGTAGTGTCCCATAACTGTTCAGCATCCATTTCACCAAGCCCTTTATAACGCTGGATAGGCTTTAGACCATCTGAACCTATTTTTTGTATTATCTCATCTCTTTCGGCATCACTATAGGCATAATATTCTTTTTTACTTTTTTGAATTTTATATAAAGGTGGTTTAGCTAGATATATATAACCGTTTTCTATTAGAGGAGTCATAAACCTAAAAATAAAAGTTAATAAAAGAGTTGTTATGTGAGCGCCATCTACATCGGCATCAGTCATAAGGACTATTTTATGATATCTAAGTTTAGATATATCAAAATCATCATGTATTCCAGTACCAAAAGCAGTTATCATAGAACGTATTTCTTCGTTTGAGAGTATTTTATCTATACGAGATTTTTCAACATTTAGTATTTTACCTCTAAGCGGTAGTATAGCTTGAGTTTTAGGAGTTCTTGCATTAATAGCAGAGCCACCAGCTGAATTACCCTCTACTATATAGAGCTCGCATTTAGATGGGTCTTTCTCACTGCAATCTGTAAGTTTACCTGGTAATCGACCTACTTCCAATACAGATTTACGGCGAACAAGCTCTCTAGCTTTTTTTGCCGCATCTCTAGCACGTGATGCCACTAAAGCTTTTTCTATTATTATTTTACCTATAGTAGGGTTTTCTTCTAAGAAGTAAGTTAAGAATTCACTTAATACCCCATCAACAGCTTGGCGTGCTTCTTTACTACCTAATTTGCCTTTAGTTTGACCCTCAAACTGTGGGTCTTCTATTTTTATACTAATAACAGTTGTTAGACCCTCACGTATATCTTCACCTGTTATTTTTTCTGTTTCTTTTAGTAAATTAAACTTTTTGCCATAGTCATTTACTGTTTTAGTTATAGAGTTTCTAAATCCTGAGACGTGCGTACCGCCATCAATTGTATTAATATTATTTACATACGAGCTATTATTTTCTATATAGCCATCATTATGTTGTAGTGCTACTTCTACTAAAATATTATCCTTAGTCCCTTCGCAGTAAAACACTTCTTCATAAGCAGGCACTTTATTTTTATTAAGATAAGAAACAAACTCTTTAATACCGCCTTCATAAAAGAATTCGTCTTGCTTTATATTATTAGAGGCTTCTTCTTGTCTAAGGTCTTGTAATATAATTTTAATTCCTTTAGTTAAAAACGCTGTTTCTTGTAGTCTTTTTCTGAGAATATTATAGTCATACTCTAGCTCATCGAATATCTCATGGTCTGGTTTAAACAAAATCTCTGTGCCAGTTTTAGTTCTATCGCAAGTCCCGATAGCTTCAAGCTTAGTTACAACATCTCCTCTTGTGTACTCTTGTTGGTAAATATTTCCTTCGTTATATATCTTAACGATTAGGCTTTCGCTTAGTGCATTCACTACAGATGCCCCAACTCCATGTAGTCCACCAGAAACTTTATAACCTCCACCCCCAAATTTACCCCCAGCATGTAAAATAGTAAATACTACTTCTACCGCAGGAATACCTTTTTGTGGATGTATTCCGATAGGAATACCTCTACCATTATCAGCAACAATAATAGAGTTATCTTGGTTAATAGTTACTTGAATTTCAGAACAATATCCAGCTAATGACTCATCAACAGCGTTATCAACTATTTCATAAACAAGATGATGTAGCCCACGACTAGAAGTTGAGCCGATATACATACCTGGTCTTTTTCTAACTGCTTCCAGTCCTTCTAGAATTTGAATTTGATTTTCATTGTATTCAGGTATCATAATTTAAATTTCTCCTTTTTAAAATAGTATTTCTAAAATTTGTTTATTAATTTATAGATTTCATAATTTATTATAACATATAATAGTAAAGTTTTCTAGTAAAACTTTATAATAAATTTTAAATTTTATTGAGAATTAAAAGAAAAACACAAAATAATACAAATAATTGCAATTTTATTAAAATTATTTAGGAACAAATATAAAAAAAAAATCATACTAGTATATATATTAATATAAAAATAATAAAAAATAATAAAAATATAGGTGGGGATTTAGAATGATAGAGCAATTAATTTTGTTAACTCTGGCACTTAGCTTAGACTCTTTTGGTATAGGATTGTCTTACGGCATAAGAAATATAAGATTTAGATTATCATCGATATGTATAATAGGGATAGTTTCATACTTCTTAACTAGCTTGAGCATTTACGCTGGTAAACTACTGGGGAATATATTTTCAGAGAAAATAGTTAACTTGATAAGCATATTGATATTGGTGGTAATAGGACTATTTATTATTAAGAAAGCGGTTGAGGAAGAAGAAGTGGAGTTAGATATAGAAGTGTTAGATAATAGAGATAATAAAGAGAAGATAAATAAAGATATAATTATTAATATTATAAAAGACCCATCATTTGGCGATTTAAACCATTCTAGCATAATAGACCCTATAGAGGCTATATTTTTGGCGATAGCAATATCAATAGACGCTTTAGGGGTAGGTCTGGCAGTATCAGACTTTAAAAGCGCATACTTGTTTCCTATTTTTATAATACTGTTTCAGTTTTTGTTTTTATTTACGGGTATGTTTGTGGGTAAGAATATGTTTTTTGAGAGACTGGACGAGAATAAAATAGGTATAATTTCAGGGAGTATGCTGGTGATGATAGCGGGATTTAGGATATTTTTGAATTAAGATATAATAACTTGGATTAAGAATTAAGTATATGTACTATATGGTATTATATGGTATTATATTGTATTGTATATATAGAAAGTGATTTTTTTAAAAAATAAGTGAAGATGATTATAAGAGTTCTAATAGAAATTTGTAGAAAAGGGCAATTAAAGATATAGCGAAGACTGGATTATTATTTGGTTTTTAGCTATATTTTTTTGGTATATTTTTTGGATTTTGTGTGATATAATAAAAAATAATAATAATAAATAATAGAGAGGTGTAAAATTTAAAAATATGGAATTGTCTAGCAGATTAAAACAGATAGCGGATAGAGTAAGGGAAGATAGTATAGTGGCGGATATTGGCACAGACCACGCCTACATACCTATATATCTACACCAAAACAACTTAATTAAAAAATCGTATGCCTGCGATATAAGTAAAGGACCACTTGAAATTTGTAGAAAAGGGCAATTAAAGATATAGCGAAGACTGGATTATTATTTGGTTTTTAGCTATATTTTTTTGGTATATTTTTTGGATTTTGTGTGATATAATAAAAAATAATAATAATAAATAATAGAGAGGTGTAAAATTTAAAAATATGGAATTGTCTAGCAGATTAAAACAGATAGCGGATAGAGTAAGGGAAGATAGTATAGTGGCGGATATTGGCACAGACCACGCCTACATACCTATATATCTACACCAAAACAACTTAATTAAAAAATCGTATGCCTGCGATATAAGTAAAGGACCACTTGAAA
>JAWXUY010000133.1:3927-5467 GCA_044425885.1 bacterium
AGGGAAGATAGTATAGTGGCGGATATTGGCACAGACCACGCCTACATACCTATATATCTACACCAAAACAACTTAATTAAAAAATCGTATGCCTGCGATATAAGTAAAGGACCACTTGAAAATGCTGTAAGAAATATAAGAAACTATAACTTAGAAGATAGTATAGAGACACGCCTTTCAAATGGGTTAGAAAAGATAAATATAGAAGACGATGTAGATACGATAATTGTTGCTGGTATGGGAGGAATGCTGATTATAGATATACTTAAAGCGAAGCCAGAAGTGGTAGAGCAGGCGGATATGCTAATACTTCAACCACAAAAAAGCGCTTGTAGTTTAAGAAAATACTTGCACCAGATAAATTTTTTTATACAAGATGACACTATATTATTAGATGACGGCAGATATTATAATATTATAATTGCAAGAAATAATAATAAATTGGAATACGGCGAGATAGAAGAATATAGAGAAGTAGAATATATGTTCGGTAGGTTTGAGATAGAGAGTAAGACGGATATATTAAAAAATTACTTGGAAGATGAAGTTGTAAGACTGGGAAAAATATTGGATAAGAATAATATTAAAATTAAAACTAGTTCGGAAGATGAGAGAAGTGAGGAACAAGAGAGCGATAGTATTAGAAAATTAAAAAATAATTATAATTTGCATGAGGAAGTGTTGGGAGAATGGGAAAAATAAAAGATAATAATAGAGATAATGGTAAGGGTAATAGTAATAGTAGTAGATGTATAGACGTTATTAGACTAATGGAGAAATACGCTGAACCATCACTTGCTGAAAGCTGGGATAATATAGGGCTTATGGTCGGTGACGAGAATGCATATATTACAAACGTGCTTGTGGCACTTGATATAAACGACGATGTAATAGAAGAAGCGATATTAAAAGAATGTAATTTAATAATAACGCACCATCCATTTATATTTAAAGGTCTTAAATCTATAACAACTTCAGACGTGATAGGGACAAGAGTTATGAAGCTGATAAAAAATAATATAAACGTTTTTTCGGCACATACTAATTTAGATATAGCAAAGAATGGCACTAACGACACATTAGCGAATTTATTAAACTTGAAAAATATGGGGAATTTGTTTGATAATAATAATAGTGAATGGGGACTTGGTAGAGTAGGAGAGCTGGAAGAAAGCTTAAAGCTAGGAGAAGTGATAGACGAAGTAAAGAAAGTGTTAGACTTAGGGAATATAGTGGTTTGCGGAGATATTAATAAAGAGATTAAGAGAATAGGCATCTGTACAGGGGCAGGAGGAGAAGTAGATTTTATAAATCAAGCAATAGTGAGAGGCTGTGATTTATACATAACAGCGGACTTAAAATATCACAATGCACAACACGCAAAGGACTTAGGACTATGCTTAATAGATGCGACTCATTACGCAAGCGAGAATATAATAGTGCCAGTAGTGAGAGATTATTTAAATAAGTGTGCGAGAAAATTAAACTTGAACTTTAGGAGCTATGGCTCAGAAGTAGATGGACAAATGTTTAAGATATA
>JAWXUY010000134.1:0-5463 GCA_044425885.1 bacterium
CGAAGAAGACAACAAAGAAGAAGAAAACACTCCAAACGTCGACGGCGAAGAAGACAACAAAGAAGAAGATGACGTAGTAGAGGATAATAAAAATTCTAGCTCATCTAGTAGCGCAAGTAGTAGTTCGTCAAGCGGTAGTGGAGGCTCTAATAGTAGTTCTAGTTTAGGTTCGGCTAGCAGTTTAAATACAGCTAATACTTCAGGATTAGATAATATAGCTTCTATCAAGTTTGAATTAAAAATAAGCAACTCCATTACAGATGATGAAAAAGATGAGCATTACAAAGCGATTATAAGCAGTTACCCAGACCTTGAGGTTGATTCATATTGGGGTAGGCACGCAGTAGCTTTCTGTATTGAACAGGGGTATTTCAATGGCGTTTACGTAGAATTAGAGGTAGAGGGCGAAGAAATAGCGGAAAAATTACCTTTTGGTACTGAGGAAAATGCAACTCGTCTAGAAATAGTTAGGGTTTTAGCCAATATGGTAACGGATATAGGAGAAAGCGTTTATAACAATAACTTCCACGATATTGATGAAAATTCAGTAGGAACAGAGGCTATAGCTTGGGCTTTAGACAATGAAATAACTAAAGGCACTGAAGATGGTGACAATTTTTCCCCAGACGAACCTGTAAAGCGCCAAGAAATGGCGATGTTTTTTACTAGGTTTCTTACTAGTATAGATTTAGAATTACCAGAGGTGTTTGAAGAAGTAGAGTTTATAGACTCGTCTTCTATATGGAGCAATCCAGAGACAATAGAGAGTATAAGGATACTACAGCAAGCGGGCATAATAAAAGGTCATCTTGATGGTAGGTTTGATCCTGATGGAAACATAACAAGAGCGCAGTTTGCAACGATGTTAGAGAATTTTGTGCTGTTGTTAGCGGAAGAAAATCAAATTAAATAATAATTAAATCAAAAAAAACCTTAATTTATAAATATTAAGGTTTTTATTTTTAATTTAAAACTTTATACAAGGGTTTTGGTTATTAGCTGTTGCCAAGTTCACCTCAAATACCAATTCCTTTACAAATTTTATATTCACGTTTTCTTTGATTTGTTTATTTTCTAGCTTAGAGATAACCTTGTCTAAATCGCTTTTAATATTACATAGTATAGCATTTATAGAATTTTCAAACCTAACAACTCCGTATTTGTTTATATCTTTTATGTAGACACCTTTACGCAGGTCTAGTAAATAATTAATCTTACTACCTCTATTTGTGATAATATCACCTGTGTTATAAAAATCTTTTAAAGTGAATATTAACCTATAAATATGCGCTAACTTTTTATTGATTTTTTTAAAAATACGCTCGGTGTCGGGATTTATTATGTTTTCTACATTTTCTTTTATTAACTGTGATTTGTATTTCTCTATGTGCTTTATATCGCTTAATATATAACCATAGGTTCTTTTTACAAAGTCTCTTGTCAAGAATTCTTTTCTATTATTTATAATATACTCACTCACGTTATCCATAATAATTATACAATCATCTTCTACTCCTAAATATTCTATTTGAGTAGTATTTCCTTTAGATAGCATATCTATAAAATGATTAAATTTATATATGGTCGTGTCAGTAGGTTCATCTACATAAGTAGATTTAGTTTTATCTACTAGTAGAATTTCTTTTTGTGTTTCGTATACGAAGCCCCTTATATCCAAATCACTTTCATTTAAATTAGTACCAAAAGAATTACTTCCAGAAATAATCAAAAAACCTAAATTGTCATTTAAGTATTGTGCTCTCATAAATTCATATTCAGGCTTACGTAATAAATCTTTATATAATATTTTGGGCATTTTATCACTCCATCTTTATTATTTTATTTTATTTTATTTTATTTTATTATTTTTTAATTATTAAAAATATCACGTTCTATTTGTTTGGCAGTTTTTGTATTTGCTATACCACCTTGAGCAGTTTCCCTTAGTTGTGGCGGTAACATTTTACCTACCTCATACATAGCTTGAACTACCTCATCAAATGGTATAGGGATACTTTGTCCAGCTAGAGCCATATCAGCCGATATTAAAGCGTTTATAGCTCCAGAAGAATTTCTATAAATGCAAGGTATTTGTACCAGTCCAGCTACTGGATCGCAAACTAGTCCCATAACGTTTACTATAGCTATGACAGCCGAATTTAAACATTCTTCGTCTGTTCCTCCATACAAATAACAAGAGGCAGCAGCTCCCATGCTACTAGCTACTCCACACTCTGCTTGACAACCGCCTTCTGCCCCAGCTACAGTGGCATTTTTAGTGAATATCCAACCTATAGTCGTAGCTGTTATAAGTGCGTTTAAAATATCTTCACGTGAAAAATTATTTCCTTCTTTTTCGTAAAGTGAAACCAAAACTGATGGCAAAATACCACAACTACCCGCTGTAGGGCAAGCACAAATTTTACCAAGTGATGCGTTTAACTCACTGCTAGAACAAGCCAACGCCATAGCATAGTTTATAAATTCACCTGTAATAGTATTACTCTTTTTACTATATTCATACTGTTTAAGAGTAACGCCTTTTATCATACTTTCCCCTATATTATCTATATTTAAAAATGCTTCTTTAGATGATTTTTCCATCACTTTAAGACAAGTATCAAAATAATCTATTAAATCTTGTTTAGAACAACCTGTTTCTTGCATTTCCATTAGAGTTGCTATTTCAAAAATTCTCTTATTTTCTCTTTTGCAAACAGCCATTAACTGCTCTGCATTCTCGTAGTATAAATTATTTTTTGTATTATTATAATTGTTCATAAAATATAAAATCTCATCTTTCTTTAAATTCTTTAATTTTTTTAAATTTTTTTATTAATATAGTAGACATTATATAAGAAAATTTTGCAAAATGCAAGTCATTTGTGATAATTATTACAAGTTATTAAGTTAATGCCTATAAAAAAATATACTAAATATACTAAAAAGTCATAATTAAATACAATTAAATTTATGTTTTAATATTAGATTCTCTAAACTCCTTTGGTGATACGCCTTCTATTTTTTTAAAAACTCTTGAAAAATAACCAGCCGAGTTAAACCCACATTCTTGTGATATTTCCTCTATCGTCAAGTATTCTTTACATAGTAGAGTCTTCGACTTCTTTATTCTTTCATTTTGCACATATATCATAAAATTAATACCTACTTCTTCTTTAAATTTAGAACAAAAATATATTTTATTTAAATGAAAAAATTCTGCTGTATTCTCAAGCGTGATAGACTCTTTAATTTTATACCTCACGTACATCTCTACTTTTTTGGCTAAGCTTGTGTCATTTATGGTAGAGATAGCACAAATATATTTACTCTCTATCTTTTTTATATAGTTTAAAAATAACTTTTTTTTATTTGTGTTTAATAACTTTAAAGAAAATATATATTCATTATTTGATATGCATTCACGTTGAAAGTCTTCGCTGTAATATAGAATATAAAAATTATATAGCGCAAAATTAAAACTTAATAATAAATTTGTTATTTCGCTTGGATTTAGGTTGTCATAATCTAGATTATTTTTATATTTTTCAGAGAGATTAATGTTGTTAATTAGGCAGTCTAGTACGTCTTTGGTGTTTAATAAGTTAGTCATAAGGTAAAAACTCCTTTTAATTTTAATATTTTAGCTTGATGTTAATTTTGTACTATTAGTTGTTAATATAGTTCATTGCTATTTATAACTTTGAAGTCTATACTTAACATTGTTGTGTGTTAGTAGATGCTAACTAAAATTTTACATTAATTGATTTAATAAGTCAATTATAAATTAAATATTTAAAAAAAAAATAACTTTTAACATCTAAATTTAATTTTTATTATATATTAAATTATATGTTAGGAGTATACCACAAAGATAGGGAGTATTTTATTATGCAAGATTTATTCAAATCAAAAATAACAGCTTCAATTAGTACGTGTAATAAAGATGGTTCACCTTGGGCAAGTACAACGCCTTATATAATAGTAGAGGACAAAGCATATATATATATAAGCAAAATAGCAGAGCATTATTATAATTTGGTGGAGAATCCTGCTATTTGTATTATGATAGTACAAGATACTAGTGAATCTAAAAATCCATTTGTGTTGCATAGAGCTACATTTAAGAGTAACGCAAAAGAGCTTCAAGAAGATGAGATACAGGAAGAAGTTTGGGATAACTTTAAAGAAAGATTTTCGGGGGATATGCTGGAAAGATTAAAAGCGATGAATTTTAGTATGTTTGAATTGCCATTAAATAAAGGTAGATACGTTACAGGATTTGGGAAAGCTTTTGATGTTACATATAAGCTAGACGAGAATAACAAAGGTTTTTGGGAAGAAGTAGCGGTAAACGACATTAAAATGAGAATGGAATAAAATAAAATAAAATAAAATAATTTAAGATAATATATAGAAAGGATAATATAGGGATTTAATAATGAAACGTAAAATTAAAAAAATAGTAAATATAACTTTAGCAGGAGTAATGGCATTGAGCTTGGTAGGATGTGGAGGTAGTAGTAGTAATGACACTACAACTACTCAAACTACTACAGAGGCTACAACTCAAACTACAACTCAAACTACAACTCAAGCACAAGCCTCAGCCGAGAAAGAATATTCAACAGAGTTTGTATTAAAAGTAATAGACCATATGAGAGAAGAAGGTTATGAAGATATAGTTCTTGATGAAGTTCCACAAAATGTTGTTTGTTTATCGACAGCTCCAGTATTAGCACTTTATGAAATGGGAGCAAACGTGATTATGGCTCCATCTACGACTGTTATTGATTATCCAGCTGATTTAGGAGCTGAAATTATAACAGCGATTACTTCAGATAAGTTTGATTTAGAATATATAATAGCTGCTGAGCCAGATTTAATATTTATACCAGCTTCAGGCTATGCACAATATGGAGAGCTACTTGAGTCAGCTGGTATACCTTGTCATATTGTAGCAGGAGCATATGATGACTTAGACCAATATGACATTATTAAGCAAGAAACTCAAGTATTTACAGACGCTTTTATAGTTGATGCTGAAACAGAAAAGAAAGCAGAAGCTGTTATGCAAAGATTTGTTGACTTAGAGAAAAAAATAGAAGAAGCTAAGCCACTATTAAAAGATAAAGTTTATTTAAGTACTATGATAAGCGGTGGGACAAGTTTCTTTGTACAGCAAGAGACTTCTACTCTAGGTTCTGTAATGAAAAGATTAGAGTTAGTAAATGCTTATACACCAATAATGGGTGAGAGTATGGCTCCAGTTGACTTAGAACATCTTGTAGATATAGACCTAGACGTGATGATTTTCGTATCAGCTACAATGGACCCTGAAATAACTAAGCAAACTGCAATAGATGCTATGGCAAACCAACAAGAGGTTTGGGATAGTATAAGCGCTATTACAGATGGACACGTATTATATTTAACTACTAACTATTGGTCATTTGGTGGTAT
>JAWXUY010000135.1:0-5457 GCA_044425885.1 bacterium
TAAAGAAGGGATAAAGAGAGTTAAACACTGTAATAAATAAGAGAGGAGTGATAAAATACGGTAATTTTTAATATAATATAGTATAGAATACTGTAATATATGAGTATTTTGGTAATATATTAAAGAAAGAATATATTAAAGAAAGAATATATAAAAGATTGATATTCATACTGTAAAATAGTAAGAAATAAATAGAGTAGAATATAATAAGTTGTAATATATAAGGGGCGACGATATTTTTTAGATATTTTTTTGATTATTTTTGGATAAAGAGGGATTAAAAAGTAGTAAATGGAGATATAATGAGACGATTAAAAAACACATAAAAAGAGTTGAAAGTAAATAAAAAGTAAAAAATATGTAAAAGATAAGATAGGAAATATAACTAAAAAATGGGAGGAATTTGAGAGTGAAAAATACATACTGGAAACATATAAAACCATACTTGTTGTTCTTTTTTATGGCGCCCGCCTTTATGATGGTGGAGGTATACTGCGACGTTCAAATACCGACCTTGTCGGCGAAGATTATTAACGAAGGTATAATGCTCGAAGATAATGATTTAATAATTCGTACAGTTATACAAATGATACTAACACTTTTGATGGCAGTCAGCTCTGGAATAGGGGCGGCATACTGCGCAATGCGGGCTTCTGCCTACTTTTCGCACGATTTAAGAGAGGAAGTATTTGGTAAGATACAACAATTTTCATTTAAAAGTATAGATAAATTTAGTACTGGCTCGCTAGTAACAAGACTTACAAACGATATTACGCAAATAGCACAATTGGTTAATATGTTTATAAGATCTATCTTTAGATCTGTCGGAATGCTTATAGGCTCTACTATAATGGCATACCAGTTAAGCCCGCAGTTATCAAAGGTTTTTTTGATGTTAGTACCTGCACTTGTACTAATAATATGGGGTATAATGCACCTAGCATTTCCAAAATTCAGACAACTACAAGAAAAAGTAGATAACTTGAACACAACAATACAAGAAGGACTACTAAATATACGAGTAATTAAGGCATTTACGAGAGAGAAATACGAGGAAGTGAAGTTTGAGGAAGTAAACCAAGACTTAAAGAATACTGGATTAAGTGCATATAAGATTAATATGTTACAGAGTCCACTTATGACACTTTCTGTAAATCTTTCTACTATAGCTATACTGTGGCTTGGTAACGAGGCGCTGAATAATAATGAGATACTGATAGGAGATATTAGTGCTATGATAACATACTTGACACAAATACTAATGTCAGTAAATATGGTAGCAATGGTGTTTATGCAGAGTTCACGCTCAATGGTAAGCGTAAAGAGACTATCGGAAGTGCTTGAAGAAGATATAGATATAAAAGATATTTATTCAGAAGATATGAATAAAAATAATAAAAATAATAAACAAGTAGAGACAGGGAGTATAATATTTGAGGAAGTAAGTTTCAAATACTTTGAGAAATCGGAGGAATACGTACTAAGAGATTTAAATTTTGAGATTAAGAGCGGAGAAACGGTTGGTATAGTTGGGTCTACAGGCTCTGGCAAAACTAGCTTGGTGCACTTAATTTCACGATTATACGAGGTAAATTCGGGTAGAATACTTGTAGACGGAGTAGACGTAAGAGAATATAGACTTAAAGACTTAAGAGAAGGCGTAGCAATGGTATTACAGCAGAATTTGCTATTTTCTGGTACAATAAGAGATAATTTATGCTGGGGTAAAAGAGATGCTACAGACGAGGAAATCAAGAGAAATGCGGACTTTTCAGCGGCTAAAACTTTTATAGAGGAGACAATAGATGGATATGAGACAAATTTAAATCAAGGTGGCTTAAACTTGTCTGGAGGACAGAAGCAGAGATTATGTATAGCAAGAGCGTTAATTAAAAAGAGTAAAATTCTTATACTAGATGACTCTACAAGCGCTGTAGATACAGCAACTGAGCTAAAAATCAGACACCACCTACAAAATGACTTAAAAGATATGACAAAGATTATAATAGCTCAAAGGATAACATCAGTTAAGTCGGCAGATAAGATAATAGTGCTGGACGAGGGTAAGATATCGGCTATAGGAACACACGAAGAATTATTGATAAATTCAAGTGTTTACCAAGAGATATTTAATTCGCAAGTAGATAATGGAGATGTTACAAAAGATGGTAAAGAGATAGCAAGAGATGAGGAAAAAAATGATTTACCATCACCTCCTAACGGTAGACCGCCAAATGGTCATCCTCCTAATGGTAAACCACCACACAAAAGACTTATAAAAGGAGGAGTTTAATTATGAGTAATAATAAGAAAGACTTTGCAAATACACCTCCTGTAGAGGTAAGACCAAAAGGTCTTGGAGGAGGACCACCAGGTATAAGACAAGAAGTTGTTAAGCCAAAAAATAGTAAAGACACACTTAAAAGACTTTGGGGATATTTGAAAAACCATAAATTTTTATTGATAACAGCGATGATATTTGTTATGGTAAACAGCTTATTTTCGAGTTTGGCTACTTATCAGATTAGACCAATAATGAATGGTTTATTGGATAACGCAGGTAAAGAGGTGCTTATTAATAACCTATTTGTAATGCTTGTTATATATTTAATAGCAGTTATAAGCCAATACATACAATCTAGGATAATGCTTCAGATAGCTCAAGAGTCTTTGGCGAAGTTAAGAAGTGATTTATATACCTCAATGGAGAAGTTGCCACTTAAATTTTATGATGAAAACAAAAATGGTGAGTTAATGAGTAGGTTTACGAATGATATTGATATTATAAATCAGATGTTATCAAGTACTTGTGTTAGTTTGGTTTCTGGCGTAGTGACTCTAGCTACGACAGTTATTATAATGTTTTATACAAATTGGTTTTTAGCGCTCGTGACAATACTTATAGCTCCTATGTTCACGGAAATAACAAAATTTATTTCTAAAAAATCTATGGTACATTTTAAGGACCAACAAGAAAGTATAGGGAACTTAAACGGATACATAGAAGAAAGAATACAAGGGCAGAAAGTAGTAAAAGTATTCAATCACGAGGAAGAAACAATGGAGAAATTTAGGGAATATAACAAAGAATATAGGGATAACTATTTTAAGGCGCAGTTTTTAAGTGGCACTATGGGACCTATTATGGGGTCAGTGGCTCAATTTGGATATATTTTAACATCAGGAATAGGGGCATTAATGTGCACAGCTGGTAAATTTGACGTAGGAGGATTTACTATATTTTTAGGGTATTCTAAGAGTTTTTCACGTCCAGTGAATGACATATTTATGCAAGTTAATACTGTTTTTTCAGCTTTAGCAGGGGCAGAGAGAGTATTCGCTGTTATGGACGAAAAAACAGAAGTACCAGATAAAGAAGATGCAATCACTCTTGATAAATTAAGAGGCGAAGTTGTATTTAATAAAGTTAAATTTGGTTACAACGAAGACAAGATTATTTTACATGAGTTATCTTTAACTGCTAAAGCCAACGAGAAAATAGCTTTTGTAGGTTCAACTGGGGCTGGAAAAACAACTATTACAAATCTTCTAAATCGTTTTTATGAAATACAAGGTGGTAGTATTGAGCTTGATGGAGTAAATATAAAAGATTTTAAAAAGGATTTTCTTCGTGAAAATATTGCTATGGTTTTACAAGATACTCACTTATTTACAGGAACAATACGTGAAAATATAAGATATGGTAGGCTAGATGCAACAGACCAAGAAGTTATAGAGGCGTCTAAAACTGCCAATGCTGACAAGTTTATCAGGAGGCTTGAGAATGGTTATGACACTATTTTAGATGGTGATGGCAGTAGTTTAAGTGCTGGACAGCGTCAGCTTTTAAATATTGCGAGGGCTGTTATTTCTAAAGCTCCTATCTTAGTCTTAGACGAGGCTACAAGCTCTGTAGATACAAGGACTGAAAGACAAATAGAAGAAGCTTTACAAAGATTAATGGCATCTAGAACAACTTTTGTAATAGCTCATAGGTTATCTACTGTTAGAAATTCAGATTTAATAATAGTACTAGACCATGGAAGAATATTAGAGCAAGGTAATCATGACGAGTTGACGGCGCTCAAGGGCAAGTATTATGATTTATGCACTGGTGCTACGAAGTTAGATTAATAAAAAATTAAAATAAATTAAAGAGAGGTGAAATGGGGTTTTATTGCCCCTATTAAGTTTATGATACAATTTAGCAAAATAGATGATGATTTAAGCATTTACAAAGAAAATAAAGTTATAGTTTTTGGAAGTTATAACTCTTATGAAGTGAAAGAAATTTTTAGTTTATTAAAAGGTTTTAATATAGAGGTCTACGCCTTTTGTGATAGTAATGAAAATGTGCAAGATGATATATTAGATAATGGTATTAAAGTTATACCGCTAGATGAATTTAAAGAGATGTCTAATAAGAATGATGTAGTTGTGCAATTAGGTATTAGCGACCAAGAATTAGAAGCTCAAGTGGTTAACCAAGTTAAAGATTTTGGTTACAGCAATTACATAGTGACAAACGAGGCTTTAAATATTCTCGTAATAATCGACAAGATTAATTATCTTGATAATCCTCAGTCAATCGCTACTCCTATTTGTTATAAGGAGCACAACCAAAGAATAATAACTAGGTTGAAAGAAAATTTCTTTAATTTTGCTATCAAAAACAAAAACAAAGATTTATTATTAATATGTTCCGCTGCAAAAACTGGCAATACCACTCTTACTGCAACTTTTGAGAAAAATAATATTGATTATTTCTATGCTAGGCATCGTGTGGAAGTTCTAAACTATGATGCTTTTAAAAAGTATGGTAGCAAAATAAAAATTATATTAGGTATTAGAGAGCCTATCAGTTGGAATTTATCTATCATGTATCAAATTAATGCCGACTCAAGAGTATCTGCGGATTTACTCAAATTCGTTAAAGAGGCTTTATCGAAGCCAGTTTTTGAAGGCGTAGATTTTGAAGACCTCAAAACTATGGAAAAATTTATTCCAAAGTTTAATGATGAGTTTTTAAATCTAATGGCTTACCCTTTTGACAAAGAAAGAGGTTTCTCTATAATAAAAGATGACAACATAGAGGTATTTGTCTATACTTTAGAAAAGATGAATAATATAGCAAAGCCGTTATCTGACTGGGTATGTGAGGGCAATGGCAATACTCCTTTTGAAAAGTGGGAAAGAGCCAATCTCGCAGAAGATAAGTGGATTGCCCCAAACTACAAGCAAGCCCAAAAAGAACTTAAATTCTCAAGAGAATATTTTGAAAAGTGTTACAGTTACCCTTATGTAAACCATTTCTATTCTGAACAAGACCTACAAGCTTTTAAACAAAAATGGCAAAATAATATAGGTTAGCATAATATAGTAAAATTATCTCTATATACTACTAAAATACTATATTTTATATAAATATTTAATATAAAAAATATAATTTTATAAATC
>JAWXUY010000136.1:0-5359 GCA_044425885.1 bacterium
AAAGTAAGAGTAGTTAGATATAGAATGGAAGTAGAGAAGAATAATATAAACGCCTTAAAGTCATATGAGAAGAATGGCTTTAAGCGACTTAACTACGTAGAGATGACAAAAGAAGTTTATTAATAAAAGAATAGTTTTGTTTTTCAAGATGGATAAGAAGATAAGAAGATAGATAAAATAAATATATAGGTATACATATAAGGAGAAAATGACATGAATAACGATAAAGACTTTATAATAGAGAATGATGTATTAATTAAATATAAAGGTAAAGATAAAGAGGTCGTGATACCAGAAGAAGTTACATCTATTAGAGAGAAAGCTTTTAATAACTGTAAAACTATAGAAAATATAGAAATACCAGATAAAATAACAATAATAGATAGAAGAATTTTCAGTAAATGTATTAATTTAAAAAGTATAAAAATTTCAAATAAGACTGAATATATTGATGAGAGAGCTTTTTGTTTGTGTAGCAAGTTAGAAGAAATAAATATACCAAATATAACGACTATAATACAATATGGAGCATTTGGATATTGTAAAGCGTTAAGGGAAATAATAATACCAGATTCAGTAGTATATATGGGCGAATATTGTTTTTATGGGTGTAAATCTTTAAAATCAATAAAATTATCAAACTCAATAAAAACTATTGGAGCTGGAACATTTATAGATTGTACTTCACTTGAAACGATAGATATACCAAATGGTGTAGTATGTATAGAAATAAAAGCTTTTGAAGATTGTACTGATTTAAAAACAGTGAATATACCAAGTACAATAGTATTTATTCATAAAGAAGCATTTAAAAGATGTAGCTCATTGGAGATAGCTAATATAGGAAGAAAAATATCTATACCAGAAGAAGAATTAAGAGATATACTCGGAGAGGATATTCAAATAAACTGGATAGAAGATTAGAGTGAGTGATAGAAGAAGATAGAGAAGACTTTATAATAGATAACGGTATATTAATTAAATATAAAGGTAAAGATAGCAAAGTTGATATACCAGAAGGAGTACTAGTTATAGGCAAAGAGGCTTTTTATGGATTAAAGTATATAGAGAGTATAATAATTCCTAATTCAGTGATAAATATAGATGAGTTTGCATTTATGTTTTATAATAAACTTAAAAATATTTATATGCCAGACTCAGTTAGATATATAGATAAGGGAGCTTTTAGCTCATGCGTGTCGATAGAAAATATAGAGTTATCAAAATCGCTTAAATATCTAGGTGAAGGTTTTTTTTCTAAATGCCACTCTTTAGAGAGTATAATAATTCCTAATTCAGTAACACATCTGGGAGGTGTAACTTTTGCTAGATGTATAAGCCTTGAGAGTATAAAAATATCGAGTAGAGTAACTTGTATTGAAGACTGGAGTTTTTTAGCTGTTATTCATTAAAAAAGATGGAGATACCTAACTCTGTAAAATATATTGGAGAGATGGCACTTAATGTTGACAATATAGAAGAAGATAGAGAAATAAAGATAGAATGGATATAAATAAAAGCTCTTGCTATAGAATAAAACTAGCAGGAGCTTTTTTTATTTTATTAATATTAATTAACAGGCTTTATATCAGTAGTTATCCAATAGCTTTCAGACATAGACATCTCTACACCTTTAATTTGGCTAGTGCTAGAGAGATTGCTTTTGTAATAGCCATGAACCATTATAGCGAAATCATCTATAAGGAGTTGTTGGAGCTGTTCTATAAGGAGCTTTTGGACATCAGTGTCTAACTCGACAAGAAGTAACTCATAAAGATCATCATAATCTTTGTTATAATAATTGCCATAGTTTAGACTGCCTTTAGAGTACCAGTTTTCTAAAAATCCGATAGGATCACCAACGGCAACAGTTATCCAGCTACAGATACCTAAATCAAATTCGCCATTTACTATCATGTTCCAGTGAGTGTCAGAGTCTAATATTTTTAAATCTACCCCTATGCCAAGCTCTTGCAGATTAACAGTTACGCCTTCGGCTACAGCATCTAGACTTTTCATAACGTAAGCGACATAGCTTAAATTTATTTCTTCACCATTTAGCTCACGTATGCCATCGTTGTTAGTATCAACTATGCCAGCTTCATCTAGTTTGGCTTTGGCAAGCTCTAGATTATAGCTAGACTTGTCTTGTAAATTGTTGTAGTTATAGTCAAGACTGCTAGGTAATATAGAATAACCACTGCTATAAACACCCCCAACAGTTATATCACAAATAGTATCATCATCAATAGCTAGTAGAATAGCTTCCCTAAGAGTATCATCAGCGAGAATACCATCATAATTTATGTAAGAAAAAGCAGTTCTAGCACTTAGAGTTTCAGATAAGTTAAAATCACTAGAGCTTCTAAGAAGGTCTAAATCATAAGAAGTGGTGATGCTGTCGCAGATATCTATGTCACCAGATTGTAAAGCTAAAGACTTAGTAGTACTTTCTTCCATGAATATAATTTCTAGATTTTCAAAAGGTACTTCATCATTCCAATAGTGTTCATTTTTGCCTAATAGTATAGATACACCGACATTATTATCTTCTACTTTGTAAGGACCAGTTCCAACAAGATAGTTATCTATATCACTAGTAGTAACATCATGGATAATAAAATTAACATGAGATAATACTTTTGTTAAATCGGCATAAGGCTTAGAAGTAGTTATAGTTAATATACCAGTTGAATTATCAGCAGTTATGCTGTCATAAACTAGATATTGACTAGGAGTGTTAGTATTTCCATTGATGCCCTCATTGGCATATAAATACTCTAGACTGTCTTTTACAGCAGAGGCAGTTAAATCATTTCCGTTAGAGAATTTTATACCATCTCTTATATGGAGCTCCCAGACTGTTTTTGAGTTATCCACTTGGTAAGAATCACATAAGTTGGGTAAAGCATTCATGCTGTTGTCGAACTTAAATAAAGTTTCACATATACCATATCTAGCAGGACCCCAAGCTGAATTTGGAGAGGCTACAGGATTTAATGAATTAGAAAAGTTACTACAGCCTAACGTAAGGGTAGACATATTGGTAGCACTTGAGCTAGAAGAAGAACTACCACTATTATCAGAAGAACAACCAGTAAGTATGAATAGACTGCTTATTACACCAGCGATTAAATATTTTTTATATTTATTGTATTTAGTTTTAAATTTATTAAAAAGCATATTGTTTTTTTTAACTCCTATATTTATTATTATTTATTTATTATTTATTTTAAATTTACGTAGAGATGCGTATCAATTGTTACGACGTTTACGAAATTTAAAGTTATTATATATTAATATTTTGGTAAAGTCAACTTGTTTTTAAAAAAAGTAGTTAATTAATAAAGAAAATAATAATAATAAATACATAAATGATTTAAAATATTGACAACCTAACTTTTTTATTGTAATATAAATTTATTATATTTTAGAAATTGTATTAAAAAATTTAGAATAATTTTAATAAGGAGATGATTTTAATTTATGAAAAATAACGATATTTTAAATAAAGTAGCCTATTGCCAAACTTGTGACGACGATGTATCTATACACATAGAAACTGCGACTTTACAAGGGAAATTTAAAGGTAATAGCTATGTATACGAAGGAGAAATAGAAAAATGCGACGCTTGTGGTCATGACGTAGAAGACGAGGAGATAGAGAAACAGAATTTAAAAGCACTTCAAGATATATTTAGGATAAATAATCAGATTATTTTTTTAGATAACATAAGAAATATACCCGAAAAATACGATATAGGCAAACGTCCATTATCTATATTATTAGAATGGGGAGAGCTTACATTTACTAGATATTATGACGGAGATATACCATCTAAATCATATTCTAACACTCTAGAAGAAATTTATAATAACCCACAAAAATATTTAGAGGTACTAGAGGCTAATAAACATAAAATTTCACAGAAGGCTTATAAAAAAAGTTTAGATAAAACTACTAAACTATTAAGAAGCACGTCTAAAATATCAGATGTTTTAAATTATATTTTATATAATTGCAAAGATATCACGCCTTTGTCAGCTCAAAAATTATTGTATTATTGTCAAGGATTTTATTACGCTTTTTTTAATAATACACTGTTTGAGGAAGATTGCTTTGCTGGTATAGACGGACCTATTTTTATATCAGTGTACGAGAACTATAAGAATTACATTTACCCTGAGCAGGTATCATGCTTAGTATATAATTTAGATAACGATGATAGAACAAGTAACTTGTCAGTGAGCGAGAAAATCATATGCGATAGCGTGATAAAAAATATGGGGTGTTATAGCGGTAACGTTTTAACTAAGTTTACTACTTTGGAGATGCCATGCATAACAGCGAGGGGTAAGTTATCTTATACTAGCGAAGATAAACCACTAATACAAAAATCTAATATATTTGATTATTTTGGAGGTGTAGTAAAGAAATACGATATGATATCAGCGACAGATATTAATGTGTATTCTAAGAAAATGTTTGAATTAAATTAAAAAAAATTAAAAAAAAATTAATTTTAGAAAGGATTTATAAATTAAATTGAGTAATATAGATAACGATTTTAATTCAGAGATAGCGTTAAATTCAGAAATTAAGGACAAAAGAGTAGATAATGCTGGATTTAGGGATAAAATTTTAGGAAAAAATTTTGTAGAGAAATTGCTACAGGTTGTTATTACACTATTTGGAATAACATTTATTACTTTTGGGCTTGTGCACCTTGCACCAGGTGACCCAGTTAGGACTATGTATATATCAAGCGGTAGTATTCCAAGTGAAGAAATAATAGAACAGACTAGAGAAGCTATGGGACTTAATGACCCATTTGTTGTTCAGTATTTTAATTGGCTTAGTAACATTTTGCAAGGAGACTTTGGTACTTCATATTCTTTAAATAGACCAGTAGTTGACGCAGTAACACCACGTATTATAAAAAGTTTAAATTTGGCAATATCTTCACTTGTTGTTATGCTAATTGTTTCATTTCCATTGGGAGTTATATCAGCTATAAAAGAAAATAAACTTGTAGATTACATAGTAAGAGTGTTTACATTTGTTGGAATGTCATCACCTAATTTTTTTGTAGGGACTTTATTTTTGTATTTTTTTGCACTTAAATTAAACTTTTTGCCAGTAATTTCAAAAGGAGCTGGAATACAGCCTTTGATACTTCCATCTTTGACACTTGCATTTGCTATGTCTGCTAAATATATAAGACAGATTAGGAGTATTGTGCTGGACGAGCTTGGTAAAGAATACGTAATGGGGGCTAAATCGAGAGGTATAAAATTTAGTACTATAATAATAAAAGACGTGATACCAAATACACTACTACCTCTGATAACACTTTTG
>JAWXUY010000137.1:0-5306 GCA_044425885.1 bacterium
AAAATTTCTAGCTCTTTCTTTTTAAAATTATGCTTATCTTCCAGTATTCTATTAACATACGTATTACTAGAATTAAAGTGTTTATATTTAAACTCTATAATATTATAATAACTGTCGCTTAGCATATACTTATTATTTTCCTCTAAATATCTAAGCCTTAAAGAAAAAGTCTCCAGTATACCAAAGCCCACGTAATTAATTTTTTTATCTTTATTAACAAGCTTATTTGCTTCTACATAAGGCGAATAAGTCTCAAACACGTACTCCGACGGCTTCTCTAATAAGTCAATAACAAAATCTATAATTACTCTATCTTCCCCTATAATATCATACACTTTATCCAAAAACTCTTGGTTTACGTTATCTTTATTATTAATTAAGTTCACCAATAAATATTCCACCACTATATCAATTAACAAAAACTTACACGTATCTTTGCTAGAATTATCATCTTCATTAAAAAATAATTTCTTATCTTCCAGCTCATACTCCAGTTTTATAAGCTCTAGCATCGTATCATACCATCTAGTAGTTGGCTTATTTATGCAAATATACAAATAAGAATATCTATAGTTGCACGTAGCAATATAATTTTTATCATCATATACAATCTTCATCTTTAAGTCAAACTCATCTAAAATATCGTCTGTCAATACAGAGTCTGTACAATAACAATGTGAGTACGCTCCTGTAGTTCTTTTCTGTTCACGAATCTCATTTTCCTCAATAATATATTCTGCTATACAATTTACATAGTTCTCTCCATATCGCTCCGACATCTGTATTAACTTAACATATACTAGCTCATTAATTTCTTCATACGTATGACTCACTCCATACAACTCTTTAAAAAATTCTAAATTATTTTTATTATTACTAACAATCGAAGCCAAACTTAATATATCATCTTTAATTTTGTTCGTCTTTTTCTTTACACTCACAAGCTCAACATACAAATTTTTAATATACTCGTCTTCTGCTCCATCACAAATATTATTAATAATATATAATAAAAGCGTTTTATCTATCTTATCTATCTTATCTATCTTATCTTTATCTTTTTTATCTTTAGATTTTTCTCTATTATCTTCTAACAATATCATATTCTTTAAATACTTCGCTACATTCTCGTCACACAAGCAAAGCTTTTTTATCGCCAAGTCTCTAACTTCGCTATATCTATCACTTAGACCATGAATTAAACCTTGAAAAATCCTATAATCATTCATAATATCCGACTCTCTTAATATCGTCTCAAGGGCGTAGTAACGCCCTGAGCCACTCTTATAAATAGCATCATTAAAGGCGTTTAACGTCTTACTCGGTATTTGCTTATAGTTTCTATCAAAAATATTAAGCTCTAATAATTCTTCTAAATCTTTATTATCCTCTACCTTTTTGTTATTCGGCGTTTGCGTTATAATAACGGCGTTAATTAACGCTAGTAAACTTAATAACTCTTGTGATTTATTAGCTTTATTTTCTTTATCAATCAAATCATTTGCTTTGCCATAAATCTTTTGTAGCACTTTAGAGTTAGAATGCTTAGAATATACTTCAAAATCTTCTACCGCTTTCTTTAATTTAAAGTCCTGATTTATAAGGCTTATACTACCCAATGCCGAAAACTCCAAGCAATCTTTTAGGTCATGTAATCTATTTAATAAAATTTGCACGCTCCCACTCCTCTCTTATCTTATTTAATTTTATTTTATTTAATTTTATTTTATTTATAAGTGAATTACATCTTCACCTATAATGCTAAGAGGTGATAAGCATACCAATTTATTACTCTTGTCATATACTATCTCGCCGAATATAGCTTGATTTTTATATAATTCTTTATTAGGCAAGTTTCTAATATTTCTCGAAACACTCTTATTTTTCTCTATTATTATAAGCTCGTTTTTACTACCATCTCTAAGTACTACCTCGTTTCGAGCGTTAATACCTAGTTGTGTGTAGCTAATTAATACTGGAAATCTATCTTTAGAAAGCGTGTTCTTTAAATAATTCTTAGCCTGCTTTATACTACTCTCTATATCTTTACCAAAGCTTTTTACTTTAAGAGCGTGGTCTTTCTTAAATTCTATTAATGTGTAGTCGTTAAACCTTATACGTTGATTTACTTCCGCTGGATAGTATGATAATATACTCGGCTCTACAACGTCAAATATAATATCTTCTTCTTTTATAAACTTAGTCGCCTTATATGGTCTATAGTTATACGTCGGGTTTATTGCTCCGCTCTCTAAATCACAAAAATAACCCACATCTATATATTTCTTTTCAAATTTTGAGTCTTTTACGTAAAAGCCAACTTGCAGTAAGCTAGGCTTATCTTTCTTTAAACCTAGTGCGTTTAACTCCTCCAGTTTCCAAACTCCGCCCAAGCTCTCAAACAGCTCACTCTCATCTTGAAAAATCTCTTTCTCTACGCATTCCTCTAAGTGTACTTTTGATTTATTAATAAGAGAGTTAAACTTAATTAATACCTCAATAGTATTAGAATAATTAATATCTTTTTTCTGCTTCTTTAAAACTTTTATATCATCTATACAGTCGATAAGCTCGTATATATACCCCTGTAGACCAGTTAAGTAATAATTGCCCATCTCTTTAGCTATATCTGTGTAAATGCTGGTAGATTGCAAATCAATAGTAGATACACCTTTATCCAGTATTTCACTTACTAGTTTCTCCGCTATCTCTAGCCCCTCTAGCTGTTTTTTAATCTTCTTTAGTTTTGCCGATTTATTAACTCTCTTAGGTTTAGGATTACTTGCTTCCTCTATTTTCTTTTCTTGGCGCTTAACCGCTTTCTCTCTCTTTAACAATATATCTTCTGGTATTTCCGCTACTTCATAGCTAGAGCCATTTAATATATCTTGCAGTAGTCCTATACTATGTTTACATGGCAATTTTCTACTCGGGCAGTTGCATCTAAAAACTGGTTTATTTGGGCTGGAAAAATCAGCAGATACTTTATAGTTCTTCTTACCACTTCCTTTACATTCAGCAAAAAATAAGTCTTCGTTCTCTGTTTTAGACTGCATTATAAAAGAATTCTTATTGCATAGCGATATAGCATTCTTAACAGTAGCCATATCTGGTGCTTGTTGTTCTATATACTCTTTTGTTATATTATCCATACAATCTCTCTCCTACTCCTTTCTACTAATTCTCCTAAATTAATAATTTTTAATTTTATAAATAACTAAAAAGCAAAAATAATTAATCTTTGCTTTTTAATTTTATTCTTATTTTATTATTCTATAATAACATAGTTGCTTTTCTTATTTACTTTTCCACGTGGTTCAGTGCTAGAATAGCCTAGTCCTGCAAATCCGTAGATAATATGTTCTTTAGGTATTTCTAGCTTATCTAAAATAGCTCTTATTTCTTCGTGGTCACAAATACCATTTAATTGATTTATCCAGTAAGACCCTATCTCTAAGCTATGCGATGCTAAAAAAATATTTTGTAAAGCACAAGCGTTATCTTCACAGCCCCACTTACTCTCTCTATCATTAGATGGTATAATTAATACCTGTGAGTTATAAAAATTATAATTATCTCTACCTAATACTTTTTCCATAGTAGTGTATAACTCTTTGATAATCTCTTGATTAGTAACCGCAGTAAACTTCCATGATTGCTTATTCATTCCACTTGGTGCATAGCAACCAGCCTCTATAATCGTTTTTATACTCTCTATGTCAATAGCCTTATCTGAAAAATTCCTAACACTTCTTCTTGTAAATATATTATTAATTACATCATTGTTTAAATCAGCCATTCTTTAAATTCCTCCTATTATTAATCATATTTTTATATTATTTAACTCTTTTACCATCTATCAGTACACAAGTAGTTTGAGTCTGTAAATCAAATGGATGCCTATTAAATACTGCTATATCAGCATCTTTTCCAACTCTAAGAGAACCTACTCTATCTTGTATTCTCGCATTTATAGCCCCATTTATAGTCACTGACTTTAAAGCATCTAACTCGCTCATTCCTTCTCTTACTGCTAATCCAGCACAAATTAATAAATTCTCTATAGGTACTACAGGGTGGTCTACAGTAAGAGACGTTAAAATACCTGCATTTGCTAAAACTCCTGGGCTTTTAAAGGTCTTATTCTTAACCTCTGGCTTACTTCTAGCCGTCATATGTGGACCAGAAATTACTCCATAGCCCTCTTTTTGTAAATCGTCTACTATTAAATGCCCCTCTGTTCCATGAACTATTACTAAATCTAAGTCAAACTCTTTTGCTATTCTAATAGCAGTGTAAATATCATCTGCTTTATGACAATGTATATGTGCTGGTATTTCTCTTTTAAGAACTGGTATTAAACTCTCAAGTCTAAAATCAAGTTTAGGGTGCTTGCTAGCATCTTTATGCTCTTTAAGTGCTATGTACTCTTGAACTTTAAATAAAGTCTCTCTTATTATCGCTGTGCTAGACATTCTAGTAAACGGACTCTTTTTACGCTCTTGTCCGTAAACTCTTTTTGGATTTTCACCCAGTGCCATCTTCATAGCAACTGGAGCTTTTATAATTATATCATCTACTCTTTTACCATACGTTTTTACCGCTACCAGTTGCCCTCCTATTAAATTAGCACTCCCCGGTCCAGTAATAATAGTTGTTATTCCCATATCTCGTGCTTCTTCAAAGCCTTTAGTAAGTGGATTTAAACCGTCTATCGCTCTAAGCTCTGGCGTAACTGGCTCTATAACTTCGTTTATATCCATATCTTGCCAACCTGTAGCATCTGACGAAAGTCCTAAATGAGCATGAGCATCTATAATACCTGGTAAAACATAACCACCTTGAGCATCAAATACTTCTTCATTCTCTAAACTAGATTTATCTAAACTATTCATCTCTCCAATTTCTTGAATTTTACCATCTTGTACCCTAACAAACCCATTCTCAATTACTGGACCTTCTTGAGTTTGCTTGTCTTCTTCCATAGTATAAATCTTGCCGTTTGTTATAATCATATTCAAATCTACCCTTCTTTAAAACAAATAATAAAATTTTATTAATCTTATAAAAAATACTTTTTGTATATTAATCTATACATATAATATAATTTATATATACAAGCTTAATAATTATATTATATATTATTCACTCATATAAAGTCAAGAATTTTAATAAAAATTATAATTATTTAAAACTTCTTCTAGCGTTTCTTCCATAGTTATTCCTAAGCGCTTTAGTTTAAGCTTATTATTACTTGTATTCGCTACTCCCATATCTGATACAACTGCTAATTCTATATCTAGCTC
>JAWXUY010000138.1:0-5305 GCA_044425885.1 bacterium
GTTACACTTGAGAATTTAGATGAAGATAGCTTAGTAGCTATATTAACAGAGCCTAGAAATGCTTTAATTAGACAATACGAATATTTATTTAATATAGATGACGTAAAGTTAGAGGTTCAAGAAGATGCTATAAGAGCTATAGCAAAAAAAGCAATCGAGCAAGAGACAGGTGCAAGGGGATTAAGAGCAATCGTAGAGAATTTTATGACAGACATAATGTACGAACTGCCATCTGATGAGAGTATAACAAAATGCGTTATAACAAAAGAAGTTGTAGAAGATAGCGCAGACCCAATTGTAACGAAGTCTAAATAAAAATATGTAAAAAGCCTAATAAAAATTAGGCTTTTTATTTTATTAAAATTTATTTAATTTTACCAGAGCCTTTTATGTTAATATTACAGCTAACTTCTAGTAGGATATTGTCATATATGTTGGAGTTGTCTAGATTATATTGATTATATAAACTAAAATTGTTTTTATAAATATATTGCTTTAGGTCTAGAATATCGGCGTTTAAATCCCATATTTGGTTAATAGAGGATTTTATTTGCTCACATAAAAATTGTTCGGCTTGTTGCTCTAGTAGCTTAAAATAATTAGAGTTGTCATCGAATAATATATTTTCACCTAGTGAGTACTCGGTTATATTTACATCGGAGGATATATTATAGTTAATGATAATCTTATTGCTTTCTAAATCTTGAGAAATAGTTTTGTTGATGCTGGAATTCAAGAAGACTAATCCGGTATTGATGTTATTAAAATCTATAGATATTTCAGTTAGAGAATTGTTGAGAGTATTTTCGTCTAGTACACAGAGAAGATATTTAGAGCTGTTTTCGTCTAGCATACTAGTGAGCATATAGTTTTTTATAATATATAGATTATTAATATATAGATTATTTTCGGAAAGAGATATGCTAGGTATAGCGATATCACCGCTAGTTAACAGCTTTTGTATAACATAGTCGAGGTCTATTTTGTAAGACGAGTTATTTTTGTAGAAATCATTTATATATATGCCGAGCATTTTTTCGTCATTTGGGACGGCTTCTAAAATAGTTTTGGCGTTTTGAGTGCCGAGTATTATTACTTTACGGCTTATCTCACGGTGACGCTCTAAAAAGTCTATAGTTTGCTTTAATAAAGCTTCGTCTTTTAGTATTTCTTCGCCTATTAGTACGACTTTGGTATGACCGAAGTATAAGTTTTTAATCATGTCTATATTAATAGAGTTAATGGCTTGAGAAATGGTAGAGGCTTCACCGATTTTTATTGCTTGGTTAATGCTAGAAGAACCACTTGAAGAATCTTCGGGATTTGAGTTAGAGCTTGTAGAGGTTATGATGTCAGGCATAGAGAGAGTAATTAAAAAATTGTTATTCTCTAAGTTTTTGTCGATGCCCATTGATAATACAAGTCCACGCTCCTCCAATTCTACTTTGTCATAGCAACCAGTTAGACTAAGTGATAAGAATAATAATAAAAAGTTTAGAAATAAAAATTTAGAATATTTGTTATAGTTAAAATAGTTATTAGTCAAGTTTTATAAGCCCCCTTGCTTTGCATATTAGATATAGGATAACGGGCATAAAAATCAAGTAAAATAGCTCAAAAGAAAAATAAAATAAATTAATTAGTTTATACACGCTAGCGATATTATAAGGTATTAGAGCTATAAAAAATATTAAAGGAATGCAGAGTAGAATATAAGTAGTGTGAGAATGCTTTTTAAAAACGTCTTTTATTAGTAGCGAGGAGAAGAAGACTCCAGCGTTTACTATCATAAAGATAGAGATTATCCAGAAAGTGATAATAAAAGCCTCTTGACGTTCTATAAAAGAGCCAGGTAGGTTAATAGCGTCCATTATTTCTAGTACAGACCACATCTGGTGGTTTATATCCTGCTTGCCAAATCTAGCTATAGTTAATAAGCAAATAAGAGAAATAATAAGCCCTATAAATATAACAGCGCTAAAAGTGGCTTTTTTTATATAGTTGGTGTTGCTAGTGGTATTTATATAGGGGTATATAAAAAATATATACTGGATACCAGAGAAGTAAAACAAGCTATACATACCACCGCTTAACAAAGTACTCAAGCTTAAGTTTTCAGAGCTTAAAACAGGCTTTAGGTTAGAGAAGTCCACGTCAAATAAGCATATTAAAAATACGAATGCTAGTGGTATAAACACAATCCATATGAGTATTTCCGCCATACGCCCACGTGCTTCGATTCCTTTACTAGCCATATAACTTCCTAGTAGGAGCATAGAGAGGCATATAAGCCAAGATGGAGTATTAAATAACATAATTTCTTTTAGTATTTCGGAGAAGATGCGTAGTTCTAAGCCAGTATTAATAATAATTTTAAATATAAATCCGACAGTTATTAAAAAAGCTAGAGGCTTCCCGATAAGCTTAGAAGTGTACTCGAAGAAGTTGTCTTGAGGGAAGAACATAGCTACTTGATTAATAAAATAAAGAGACACTAAGCTAAACAAAAGACCGATTATAATTAAAAACCAGCCATCTTGCCCGCCTATTTCTACTACTTTACGAGGAAGTGTAGTAATGCCCATGCCAAATATATCAAGAATTAATAAAAGTTTAAGCTGACGTATAGATATAGAGTTATTATTTGAAAACATATAGTATACAACCTCCTTGTTTAATTAGTATTATTAGTATTATTTTTATTGCTGTTAGTTCTTGTTTGTTGAGTGCTTTGGGCAAAAATAGGGCGTTTTGTGAGCTTAAAAATAGGAAATTTTAAGATAGTGTCTTTTAGGTCATTAAAATTATTAGTACCATTAGCGCTACTAGACACAAATGGGTATAAATAAGGAATGCCAAAGCTTTCAAGCGACACAAGATGAATAAGAATCAGCAAAAGCCCTACCCAAAATCCAAAAAATCCCAAAACAGAAGTTAAAAATATAAGTAAATATTTTACAAGTCTATAACCAGCGGTTAGAGATATGCTTGGTATTGCAAAGCTACATATAGCAGTAAGCGCCACTATTATTACCACTATAGGGCTTACTATTCCAGCTTCTACCGCCGATTGACCTATTATTATACCGCCTACTATACCAAGAGTATTACCGATAGATGATGGTAGGCGTATACCAGCTTCTCTAAGCGTCTCAAACGCTATTTCCATTAGTAGTACTTCTACTAGTGCAGGAAAAGGTACTTCTTTTCTAGCTTCGGACATCTTTAGTATAAGCTCCATAGGTATCATAGATGGGTGGTAAAGAGAGATAGCCAAGTACAAAGACGGCAGGCATATAGCTAAAAAACCAGCGATATATCTTAATATTCTTATAAAGCTCATAATCTCAAAGCGTTGGTAATAATCTTCGGCAGATTGGTAAAAGCTAGCTAGTATAGTAGGAGCTAAAATTACAAAAGGGGTATTATCTACTATTATAGCAATACGACCTTCAAGTAGAGCAGAGGCTACTTTATCTGGTCGCTCTGTCATTTGCATTTGTGGGAAAGGAGATAAATAATCATCTTCTATGAATTGTTCGATATAGCCACTATCTAGTATAGCGTCCGTATCTATTCTAGACAAGCGCTCAAATACTTCGTCTATTAGCTCAGGCTTAGCGATATCTTGCATATACATTATGCCTACATCTGTTTTAGAGCGCCTACCTATTCTTATCTGTTTTAGTTTAAGATTAGCATCACGTATACGACGGCGTATAAGAACAGTATTAACACGAAAAGTTTCAGTAAAGGCTTCTTTAGAGCCTTGGACAACTACTTCAGTATCAGCAGTTGATACACTACGGCGTGGAAAACCTTTTGTAGATAATATAAGACCAGTGTCAAAACCATCTATAAGAAGAAGTGTGTTACCAGCTAATATTTCATCGATAGCGAAATTAATATCAGAGGTTTCAGAAAAATCAGCAGTGGCAATACCGCCGTTTTTAATAGCATCAAAATCATTCTTATTTTTAGTACTGTTGTTTTTGATAGCTTCTTGTATTTGCTTAAAGTCGGGCTTTACTTGCCTAATATCAATCATTAATATGTCGAAAAGCTCGTCTATAAAGTTTTTATCGGTCATTACATCTATATAAATAATATATAGAGAATACTCTAAGTTTTCACCGATAAAGAATTTACGTTTTACAAGGTCACCAAAATCTTTAAAAGTATCTTCGAGTAGAGTAATGTTGTCATCTAAGTTAGAGCTAATGTTTTTGTTTAAGCTCAAAAGTACACCTCCTATTTGTATTTGTATTTGTATTTGTATTAGATTAGATTAAAATAAATATAAAAATAATATTTGTAATAAAAGCAAAATTTATACATAAATAAAAAATAAAAATTTAAAACAAAAAAATTGCCAACTCAAAGTTTATACTCCTTGAACTAGCAATCTAAAATTTAATTTATAATTAATTAGTAACTTATATTATATATATTTATTTATTTATTTATTTATTGAATTTTATTATTTAAAAACTGTTTATATAAATTAAAGTCAGCTTTTTTTAAATTTATCATCTTGAAATTTTTATCAACGAAAGGATGTTCTGTGTAGCCGATATTTATTAATACGTCATCACGATATATTTGATAATAAACGTCCATTTTAACAGCAGATACGCTTTTAATCTGAGTATGAACAACTAAAATATCCTCAAAATAAGCAGGTTTTATGTACTTACATTCTAACTTGCTAACTGGTAGCATAAAGCCTTTTTTTTCTATTTGGGAGTAAGGCATATTGGTAGCGCTCATAAAACTTGTTCGTGCTTCTTCATACCATACTGGATAAACTGAGTGATGAGCAACTCCCATCTGGTCTGTCTCTTGATATCTAACCTTTAAGTCGTGTTTAAAAACCATAAAATATCATCACAGTCCTTTCTTATCGTATTTTTTATATTTTATTTTTATATTTATTTTTAATTTTTTTGTTATCAGTCTAAATTTAACACGCTATAGTTTTTATTAATAACTTTTATTAGCGTATAAACTAAAAATACTTGCATTGGTGCTACCACAACTTCTTTTAAAGCTCTTGTTGGGAGTAGTACCCAAAAAGACTTACCAAAGAACATAGAGGTCCAAAGAGTACCAAAACCTAAGTTTACTATTATACTTACTAGCAATCTGGAAATTATTACACGTATAAGCAGTTTATCTGATTGATATTGCTTTTTGTATAGTAAAAGACCATAAAAAAATCCACTTAAAATAGCATTAAAAGTATAACCAAAGAAGTAAGACCCCATAGGGCTCATAATATGACCTACAACGTCGATTAAACCAC
>JAWXUY010000139.1:0-5274 GCA_044425885.1 bacterium
TATATTGATAATATTTTAACTTACTTTTTTAAAACTGTTATTATTATACTATATTTTACAAAATAAAACAATAAAAAAACAAATAAAATTTTAAATAATCCCTAAAAAACAATAATTAAACTATTAAATACAAAATTAAACAACCAATATTCTATCCCCCCTTATCTCCTTGTCTTAAACGTTATCTTAAACGGTTAAATAATTAAAATAATTAAAAATTTAGAATTATTTTTAAAACTATGAATAAATTTAAGTAATATAACTATTAAAACAAAAAAAAATTTAAAATGTCAAAAGGAGGTTTATTTTATGGAGATATTAGATGTAATAAAAAAATTGAAAGAGTTAGAGCTTAACGACAATCAAAACAAAACCAACAATCAAGACTCAAGTCAGGTTTCTATTTTAAAGCTCAACAACAATTTTGCTTCTATTAAGTCTATATTACCTTATATATTGGAAGAAAGTAGTATTTCAAGTAGCACTAATCATAATAACAATAGTAACATAGCTCAAGCTCCAGCTAACCAAAATAATCAGGTATACGACTTTATAGAAATATTAGAAATAAACGAGCTTGTTAATTCTTATAAAAAAAATTACACGTCTATTTCAAGTGACAAGAAGCAAGACCTAAAAAAAGAAGCTATATTATATATTCAGTCTAACGTTAATAACGAAAATAAGTATTTGGTAGAGGCTATTATAAAGATGATGGAGATTAATCAGATATTAAGCATGAGAGGTAAAATTTAGTAAATAAATTAATTAATTAAAATTATGTTAAAAGAATAGGAGATTTTTATTATGAATTATGAAGAACTTTTTAAACAAGACGCTTTCAATGCAATCAGCAAGGCTACCCTTGAGAAGTTTAAGGTGTTATCCCAAAATATCCAAAATAAGTCCAAAGAAGAAGCTCTTGTCCAAATTATAGCTTTCAATACTGAAATATCCCAAGACAGACCTTTATCTCAACAAGAACAAGATGCTCTTATCCAAACTATACTTATCTCACTTCCTAAAGAAGACCGTTCTAAGTTTTTAGAAGCGCTGGAAATAATTAGTAAATTTATGTAAGAGGGTCGTGATATTATAGCAAGAGTGGGAGGAATGTTTTATAATATTAGAGCTTATTATCAAGTACAACGGTGATATATTAGCTATTAAAGATGATATAAAAGCTGTTATAGAAATATTATCGGAGCAGTACGCTATAATTAGTTTATTTAATAATAATAATTTAAGTGATATTTTGAGTAAGCTAAATGGTTACCCACAAATAGAATATATAGAGATGCCTAAAAATTTAGGTCTTATGCTGAATACGTCGACTACTTCTTCTTGTATAAGAGGTGTTAAGAGTGATTTTGATAATAATTTAGGGCTAGATGGTAAAGGCATTATAGTTGCTATTATAGACTCTGGCATTGACTACTTAAATAATGACTTCAAGAACAAAGATGGTTCTACAAGGATTATAGGGATTTTAGAGCAGAATAATTTTAATAACTTAGATATAAGCGATTTAAATAATGGATTAGAGGCGTTAGAGTTTATAGAGGCTAACAGAAATATTTTTTACTCACAAGATGATATAAATAGAGCGATAATTTCTAGTAATCCTTATAGCGTAGTGCCCTCACAAGATTTTATAGGTCATGGGACAGCAGTGGCTGGAATATCTTGTGGGAACGGGGCTAATAATAATATATACGAGGGAATAGCGAGCGGTAGTGATATACTAGTGGTTAAGCTTGGGCAATTGGGGATTGCAAGAACGACTGAAATTATGCGAGCTATAAAATTTGTAATAGACAAAGGGATAGAGCTAAATAAGGCAGTTGCAATTAACTTGTCTTTTGGTACGAATAATGGCTCTCACACGGGGACTTCTTTATTTGAAACTTATATAGATGATATGGCGAATAAGCGGAAGAACGTTATCGTTGTGGCGACAGGAAACGAAGGGGATACAGGTCATCACTACAAGAATAATTTAAAAAATAATAATAAAATACAAGTAGAGATAAATGTGACGAGTAGCATAATATTAAATAATAGCTCAGGGCTTGACATAAATATTTATAAAAATTTTGTAGATGATTTTGATATTAATATAAGAGCCCCTAACGGAGTTGAGAGTGGGTTTATAAATAATAATTTTACTAAAAATATAAATAATTTTAGGATAAGCGTGGTTTATAAAGAGCCAGTGCCTTATTCGATGGAGCAGGAAATAGTAGTTAATATAAATAATTTGAGTAGTGGTAATACAACTAGTAGTGTGTCTAGCGTGTGGATAATAGAATTTTTGGGAGTTAATATAGTACAAGGCGACTTTGATATTTGGTTACCTGTTACAGAGATAGCCTCTCTTGATACATTTTTTTTGAGTCCGAGTTTAGATACAACTTTGACTATCCCATCGACAGCTAGAAAAGTTATAGCGGTAGGGGGATATAATAGTTTAACTAACTCGATTAGTGAGTTTTCAGGTAGAGGATTTACGAGAGATAATAATATTAAGCCAGACTTGGTAGCTCCAGCGAATAATATAACTACTAGTTATTTATTTAATAGTTATGACAGTTTTAGTGGAACAAGTATGGCTTGCCCTTTTGTGACAGGAGCAAGTGCATTGTTAATGCAATGGGGGATTGTAGAGAAGAATGACTTATATTTATATGGTGAGAGGCTAAAGGCACTACTTATAAAAGGTGCGAGACGTAAGGAGGGTATGGAGTACCCAAATAGAGAGTGGGGTTATGGTAGCTTGTGCTTGTATAATGTTTTTGATAATTTAAATAATAATAATAATAGCTTAGTAACTACGAGCGAGATAAATAATAATAGTGAGTTAGATAATAATATAATTATGGCTACTGCTTATTATGATGATGACACGATTAAAATTATTAGCAAGTATGATTTTATATATGTTTGTATGATTCTAACAGATGGATATGTAGTTATAAATATCCCGAAAGAAAAATATGGATTAATAGCTAGAGAGGACTTGTCTAAAATATCTTTGCAATTGCCATTTGCTTTAGGTCTTCTTGATACCTCAGCGCTAGAGGCTAGCGGAGTTTTGGCAGTTCAAAACCAGCCTTTTTTAAATCTCACGGGTAGTGGCACTCTAATAGGTATAGTAGACACTGGAATAGACTACACTTCTACGCAGTTTATTTATCCAGATAATACGACCAAGATAGTTAGTATTTTAGATCAGAGCATTAGCAATAATAATTTAAATAACAAATATTGTCTTGGTACTGAATACACAAGAGAAGATATTAATAAGGCGTTAAATGAATTTAAAAAAAATAATAATAATAATAGTTATTTAGAGGTAGTGCCGTCGACGGATAATATAGGGCATGGCACTAAAGTAGCCAGCATATGTGCAGGATTTAGAGACGATATCAATAATTTCATAGGGGTAGCTCCTGAAGCTGAGCTGGTTATAGTTAAGCTGAAAGAGTTAACACCTCAAAGAAAGAGTGATTTATTTATAGATAATAATATTCCAGCCTATAGCTCATCTGACCTTATGATAGGAATAGAGTATTTGTATAAGAAAGCAAGAGAATTAAATAAGCCAATTTCGATTTTTATTGGAGTAGGGACGAATGAGGGAGGTCACAATGGCTTATCTATGTTAGAGCAGTATATATCAGATATAGCGACCAAAAACGGAGTTATTATAAGCGTTGCCTGTGGCAACGAAGGTAATCTACAGCATCATAATTTATTAAAGCTAGATAATCTTAATCAAGAAAAGAGTATAGAGCTTAAAATAGCAGAACAAGAAAGTGGAGTGATTATAAATAGCCTCTGTTATCCAGCAGATAAGATAGGGGTTAATATAGTGTCGCCAATAGGTGAAAGCACTGGGCGAATACCGCCCCGAAATAATTATGACGAAGAAATATATTTTCCGCTTAGTGATGCAAGTATAAGAGTAGAGTTTTTTAATAAGCTATTTCAAGGGACAGGTCAGCAGACGATTATAACTATTAAAAAGCCTAGCGCTGGCATTTGGAAGATAAATTTTTATGCGGAGCGTTTGCTCATAGGTGATATACATACGTGGTTACCTGTTAGCAATTTTATAAAAAAAGAAACTGTTTTTTTAAATCCAGATTCTTTTTTTACCACGACTATTCCAGCCACTGCCAATTCTATATTACCAGTCGGCGGTTATAATAGTTTTGATAATAGCTTTTATGCAAGTTCAAGCAGAGGACCAACAAGAGAAAGCATTATAAGACCTCTTATAGTTGCACCAGCGGTAAATATAAGCTGTAAGGGTCTTAATAATAATTTAGAAAGTCTAACAGGAACGAGTGCTTCAGCCAGTATATGCGCAGGAGCAGGGGCTTTAATGCTTGAATGGGGTATAGTAAGGGGGAATAATAAAGCCATGAACACTCTTACTGCCACGAGCTATTTTATAAATGGAGCAGAAAGCGTAAACGGCGAGTTACTACCAAATAATTTATATGGGTTTGGCAAGCTGAATTTACTTAAAGTATTTGAAAATATATAAATATAAAAAAAAGGCTATATAGCCTTTTTTTATTTTTTATTATATAATTCGCCATAAGCATCGTTATAGTTTTGTATAGCAATTTCTATTACTTTAAGGGCTTCTTTTCTGTTACCGATTTCGTTTACGGCTGTAGTTTTACCTTCAAGGTGCTTATAAACTGTAAAGAAATGTTGCATTTCGTTAAAAGTATGTTTTGGAAGCTCAGATATATCTTGATAAGAGTTATAAGTTGGGTCATTGTAAGGGATAGCGATTATTTTTTCATCGTTTTTGCCATCGTCTATCATATACATAACGCCAATCGGGTAAACTCTTATAAGAGTTAAAGGGTCTACTGGCTCAGAGCAAAGTACTAAAACGTCTAATGGGTCACCATCATCACCAAAAGTTTTAGGTATAAAGCCATAGTTAGCTGGGTAATGAGTAGAAGTGTGTAAAATTCTATCTAGTATAATAAGCCCAGTTTCTTTATCTAATTCGTATTTTTTCTTACTACCTTTTGATATCTCTACTACGCATATAAAATCTTGTGGTTTAACTCTATCTTGGTCTAAATCATGCCAAATATTCATGCTTAAAAGCCTCCTAAAATATTGTTTAAAATATTAACTTAATTTAATTATCACCACAAATTATATATAAAAATTACATAAAAAGATATAGCAAAATTAACTAAAGATATTAAAAAAATAAAAATAATTTTGTGATATTTATAC
>JAWXUY010000140.1:0-5253 GCA_044425885.1 bacterium
GAAACAAAAGTAAGACTATCATCATCTATTTCAGGTATAACTAAATAATTCCACTTTAGATTTAAAAGCTTTTCTAAAGCACTTGTAATATCTTGAACTCTACTCATTGAAATCATCTCCTTTTTGTTCTTCATCTGGCTCAATCGGGTCTTCAATTTCAGGCTCAATCGGGTCTTCAATCTCAGGCTCAATCGGGTCTTCAATTTCAGGCTCAATTGATTCATCATCATCAGCAGAAGGCTCATCAGGTATTCTTACTACAATAACCTTGCTCGGTGCACCCTCATAAACTAACTTCAAGTATTCATAATTGCGCTCGGTAAACGTTGTAAAATCAATATCTGTAACACTGTTAAATACCTCAATGGGATTGCCACCCTCTGTACTATCTACTAAAACAAGTGCTACTATTCCACGCTCACTCCTAGTGATAGCAGTGTTGCCTTTGGTTAAAAATTCAATATTAATATTTGGTAAACCCATTTAATCACTCTCCTTTTTAATTGATACTTCTTGCATTAAATCTAATTCATTATTATTATTCTTGTCATCATCATTATCAATACTATCAATAAAAATAATATCAAAAGTATATAATAAAGCTCTATTTACAATTTTAGAGTTAGCCCTGCGAATAGTGATAGCCCTGTCATTGAACCTAAATACATTCTTTATTTTGGACTCTAACTTAGCCATCATATTTAAATAATCTACATTTAATTCTGACTCTAAATGACCTTCAATGCTTATAAAAATACTTCTTTGAATATGATATTTATTTATTAGTTCATTGCTCATTGGCATAACTTCTATAAAGAAATAATTAGGATTTTCAGACGTTTTATTTATTTCTTCTGCGAATATATCAAAATCTGGATAAGCTTCTTTTAATAACTTAATCAATTGATTTTTGATACTTATGTAAACATTCATATAACTATAAAATTCCTTTCTTGTTACTTAGAACTGGTGGGTTCTCATAAAATCACTAAGCCATGAACTTAAATAATTTGGCAAAGCATTATTTATTTCAGTAAGTGAAACTTCAAACATTTTGACACCTTGAATGACTCTCCCACCGCCTCTAGTACGATGTCCTTCTTCTACATACTCTACATACTCTATATTGTTAAATACTTCTATGTAATAAGTATCTCCTTTTTTCTTTATGCTACCAACTTTCCAACCATCTCTTAGCCTTGAAGTATCAACAGGGGTATTAGATTTTACAAGCCCTTGCAATTCATAAGCAACTTGCACTACCATCTGCTTAAATTCAGCTGGATAAGTTTGTTCTATAAGCTTGCTTAAATTCTTTTCGGCTTGCTCCAAACCGTCAAATTTGTAATAAGTACCGCCCATTTATACCACCTCCTCCTTTAATTTAAGGGGTATGTGGTTGTGAGATATATAGCAAATTGAAAGACCAGCAATACAAGTTATTTTCTTGCCAAACCTCGTTATAACTACAACATCATTTGGCAAAATATCTATTTCAGGTCTTACAAATAGTTGATAATCAGCACTAGTTATAGCAATACTTTTAGATTGATTTAATTTTCCAGCACTTCCAACACTACTAACAGACAATCCACATTTAACACTTTCATACACTAAATCATCTTTAAATATGCTTTCTCCAACTTCACTTACCACCTTACAACTCCTATAAACGTCACAAATATCGTAATAAGTAAGCTCTAAAATATCGGCTTCACTCATGACGGCAACCTCATTTTTTTAAAATAAACCAGCTGACTTTCATAATCTTTCACAAAAGAAATATTCGCTTCAATAGTAGTTGTAGTTTCAGAATCACTATTATTATAGGTAATAGTAGTATCCCCACGTTTAATACTAGCAATGCTGTTATCATTGTTGGTTGTTTCACTTGTCGTAGAAGAAGAACTGCTAGAAATATTTATTAAATCTTCTACTATTTCAGTTGCAATAAGCTCAAGCTCCTTTGGAATATCGTTTCGATTGCAATAAAGTAAAACGCTATTTATAGTATTTTTTATATGCTTTTTTATCGTAAATTCAAGCTCACTAGTTAATTCTAAATCATTAGTTACATCATTAAAAATTCTTTTTTTTATTTTCTCCAATAATTAAACACCTACTTTTTATTATTCAGCAATAGAACTTGAAGATTGCCTAATATTAACAAATATATTGCTTACTTGATTATCTGGAATCCATAAATCGTGGAACTTACGATAATCAATCGCCCAAGCTCTTTTCGATTGATAATTTTCAGGAGTAAAAGTTCGCATCTTGTCCGTCTTAGAAACAGCTATAGGAGTCGATTTAGGGCAAATAATCCAGTTTATATCTTTAGCACTAGAAGACGCACTAAAACCACCGCTTGTTTGTCCGCTTGTAATACCATCTTTAAATATATAATCGGTCTTAAGCCTTGAAGAACCTACTCTAATAATAGGGTGCTGACCATTTAAAGCGCTCACTTTAAACATCATATTACCCTTTTTAAAGTCAACCACTGATAAATTCTTCTGGATTTGAGTTGACATATCAAGTATACTAGCAACTCTGGTAGACATAGTAATTACAAGCTCGCTACTATCACCAACAATATCTAAAACATTAGCAATATCAGTGTATAATTGCTTTAAAATATCATCTTCTGACGGCTCATAATCATCTGTAACTTGACCATTTTCTATGGCTATTTTAGCAATTTTGCTATAACGATAAGCATCAATTTCTGGTACTACTTTAGTGCGTTGAAATTCCCCTATAACACTAGAAGCCGTCAATATAAAATTACTTTCATCAACATCTATTTCATCAAAAGTAAAAATACGCCCCCTGTCTTGAGTTAACGTTTTAGTTTGGAACGATAAATCAATACCACCTTCAATAAAACCAGTTTCACGGCTATAATCAGCAAGACCGTCCATAGTTAACTTAGGTATTTTGACCTCTGAACCACCACTATATTTTACAAGCTTGTCATTGACTTCCATCCAGCCAGAAGTTGATTGCTCAATTGTAGCCTTGTCAAGCTCTGTTTGGAAAATCTGTACAGTTTCTAAAGTATTCATAATTAAAACCCTCCTCTAATATTGCTGGCAATACTTTCTTTCAAGCTATTTTCAGTTACTTTAATGCTAGAATTGTTATTTAAACCTTGTGGCGTTTTGCCCTTCAACTTGTCTTGAACTGCTTTAGCAAGACACTTTTCAAATGTAGCTTTTGTGTTGTCTAAAGAAGATAACATATTCTCTTTGCTGTCATAATTCAATAGCTTACTAAGTTCAGCAGGCAAACCTTCAGCAGTCAAAGTAGAATAAGCTAACTCTTTTAAATCTCGCTTCAATAACTTTTTCTCAAGCTCTTGAATTCTAGCATTAGCTAATTTCTGCTCTGCTTCGGCACGCTCCTTAATCGGCAACGCCTCAAGCTCCTTTTGTTCTTCCAACTCCTTTATTAACCTTGTTTTTTCTAGCTGTAAAGCGTCTGTTAAATCTTTTTCGGTGTAAGTCTTTGCTTCTTCGACCTCATTATTTACAACTTCTTCTTTAACATCTTGATTTTCATTATTTATTAAAACTTCTTCTTCCATAATTAAAATCTCCTTTTTATTAATTTATTTTATATTTTTCAACACCAAAAAAAGACCTTTTAAATGGTCTTTAAATAGTGTTTAAATGGCATTTAAATGGTGTTTAAATGTTTTAATCAAACCTATGGTTTTTACAATTTAAACATATGTTTTCATAATCTTCTATTTTATATATTTTTTCTGGTGCTGTCCATTTGGGAGCTAATCTCTCAACGACCATATGTATATCAAAACATACAATATATTCAATAACTTCATCCATTAAAGGACAAAAAAAATTATCTTCTTCATTACTCATATTTTTTTAATTCCTCCATTAATCTTTTAGTTTCATCATCAAATTCACCATTTTTGAATGCTGTTCTAATAAGCTTCTTTTTTGTATCAATATAAACAGCACCTTCATAAGAATAATAATTTAAAAATATACCATTCCATCTTGTTAAAGTACATTTAGCATTATTCATAAAACTTACAGCTTCTTCTAAATTTACATTATGGTTTCTTTCAGCATTAATATGTTCATAATCAAAAGTATAATCTGTAAGGTCTATAGGCTTAGGATTTAAATCTAAAACACCTTTTATTTTTAAGTCTTCTTTTAGTTTAGTTATATTAGCTTCTTTTTCTTTTATTATATCATTATTTTCATCATTATTCAAGTCATTTTCTTTAGGTTCTTCATCTTCTTCAAACAAAGAAGTACCCTTATTGTTATCAAGAATACTATTTTCAAAATAAGCCCTAATACAACACTTGCAATTGGGGTGTAAAGGAGGAAAATTAACGCCAACTTCAGCATCATCAACATTAAAAATTTTATTATTATAATCTTTGCACTTGCAATTAATACTACCCTCTGTGCCACCCATAAACACATATTTCTTGATACCATTTTCCTTATAAGCTATAAGCTCGGATTGATTAGCAAAATACTTGCACTCGGTTCTTACCAACCTCTCCACAACGTATTTTTCTTTTTGGGTTAATTCTTTAAGCTCTCTCACCATCTTTTGGATACTAGAACCAGAAGCAAAACCTTTAGTTATTATACGCTTTAGATGTTTTGCCATATTCGTAACATTGTCCCAAATAGCCTTTGAAAACGTCTTTGCTGACCACTTATGATTAAGTATAGCACTCAACGCCTTTTTGTCTAGCTTTCCATTTTCAAAGTTTCCAGAAAGGGAGGTAGAACTGGCTTTTAAGTTTGATATTGTCTTGGAATAATTAGTAGAAATAATATCTTCTAAAACCTTGCTCAAATCTTCTTCTTGCTCGGATGCAAGCTCTAACATCTGTAAATAAACATCGGCTAATAGCTTTTCTTCACGACTAATCTGACTTTTGGTAGAGAGAGTATTAAGCTCTAATAGTATTTTGTCATTTGGAATAGTAGTATTATTTACATCTAACATATAATCATCTAAAGACTTACGCCAGACGCTGTATTCCTTGCTTGAAATCATCTTTTTAGCTTCTTTTAGAGTCATATTATTGTCTTCTGCATACTTATTATAAAAAGCATTTATTTTATCTTCTATTTCAAGAGCAACTTCTTCAAGAGATTGAAACATATCTAAAACAGCCTTATCAGAAGCTTTTTCATTGTCTATAAAATTTTCTTTTGCTTTCTGAACCCAATGATTAGAATTAGAATTATC
>JAWXUY010000141.1:0-5247 GCA_044425885.1 bacterium
GTATCCATTTCTTTATTTACGTATTTTCTCAGTAAATTATAAATTTTGTCGGTAGTTTTTGGTCCAAAGACCAAATCATAATAATGCTCATATCTTTCATTAAATCTGTTTCCTACCACAAAATCAACCCATTCTTTGTCGTAAGTATAAAAACTTTTTATTTTAAAAAATTTTGATATAGATTCATTTCTTGCTGTCCTGTCTGGAACATCTTTTCCAACCGTCAAATAAAAGCCTGTCCCAAAATCTCTACTATAATTTCTTTCAAATAATTTAAATATAAGTTCTCTTGATTTTACCATCTATCTAAAATCACTAAAAATAAACATTATTCTTAGTTTTATCCTTTCATAAATTAGAGCAAAACTCTATATCTAAGTAAGAACAGAGTAGAGCCCTTTTCACCTCTCTTTTATATTTTTTATTATTTTAATAATAACTCTCGTTTTTACTTATTATTTTATAGCTGTTATCTATCTTTACGTTATTACTTATTCTTGCATTATCCTTAATTTTAACTTTTCCTGTTATAACAACGTTATCTGTTATCAAAGCACTATCTTTTATCTTTACGCTATCATACACTTTTACATTATGTGTTATTTTAGAATTGTCTGACATTTTAACTTTATTATAAATACAAGCGTTATCGCCAACAAAAGCATTATCGCATACAACAGCTTCATCATATATCCACGCATTATCGTTTTGAGATAAATTCTCTCCACTACTTATATAACCGCCCAAGTCCCCTACTTTTATATTACTAAATTCTCTAAGTGATTTTATTCTATATACAATTTTACCATTTTTTAGCGTCTTACATTGCGTTGTTATTTCATATTTATTATTCATATTTATTAATTCCTTTCTAATTATATACATATATATATGTGTCTACACGTTTATTATTATTAAATATTATTAAAGTATATTTTTATCGGTGTTTATAATATAAAAGCCTTTACTATTCAACGAGTCTTCTCTATTATACAACATTTTAGTATTGTCCATTTGTCTAAATATAGCCCCTGCTTCCTCTACTATACATTGCATAGCTCCTGTATCCCATTCCATAGTTGGGTTATGTCTATAGTAAATCTCAGCCTCGCCTTTCGCTATTATACAGCCTTTTAATGAGCTTCCCATTTTTACAAAGTTATTAAACTTGTATTTCTCTATCAAATCGTCCATCTCTTTACAACCGTGTGAGCTACTCATAACTAGTCTAACTTTAGACAAGTCCTCTATTTTTGAAACCTCTAATTTAAATATTTCCCCATCGGCATTTTTATGAAAGCTACCAAATCCTTTGCTGGCAAAGTATAAGTCTTTTGTCACGGGCACATAAATAACGCCTAGTATACTCTCATTTTCGTAAGACAAAGCTATATTAACTGTAAATTCCCCATTACGTTTAAGAAATTCCTTTGTACCATCTAATGGGTCTACTATAAAGCAATACTTATTCGTTAAACGTGTTTTGTCGTCAATACTTTCCTCTGATAGTATCGAAAATTCTGGAAAATTTTCTTTTAATCTTTTTACGATTATCTCATTAGCAAGCTTATCAGCCATTGTAAGCGGTGAATTATCTTTTTTATACTCTACTTCATTAAACAAAGAGGCATCGTTATAAACTTCCATAATTTTATTGCCTGCTTCAATAGAAACTTCACAGCAAATATTTTCTATAAATTTTAGTTTATTTAGTATATCATTCGTTAAATTATTCATAAATTAACTAGTAAAATCCTTTCTTTTTTTATTTGTTCCTATATTTCTATATTCCTTAGTGGATAATAAATATTTAATTATTTTATTTTAGCTTACTTTAACTTACTTTATTTTACTTTATTTTTTCATCTTTGTCAAACTAATAATAATTAATCATTTTTTCTATTATTCTATAATCCACGATTATATTATGGTTACTTGTATGGGTCAATTCGTATAGCGTATCGAATCCGTATAAAGTAGTGATTTGTTGATTATTTACTTCGGCTTCTACATTAAAAAGTAAGCCATTTTCAAATTCTGCTTAATCTTTCATATATTAAATTCCTTTTATTAATTTATCTTTATACAACATATCTAAAAGCCTTTTTATGAAAACTAAAACTTATTCTTAAATTCTACTTTTAACAGCAAAAATTCCTCTAGATGACTCATTATTAAGTATAGCCTTGCACGGTCTTCAAATTCTTCACGACTCTTTGGTAACTCAGTTGTTCTTAAATCTTGCATTAAAATATGCAACTCATCTAATAATTCTATAGCTGAATTGTCGGCGTTAAATTCAATCGATATTTTTTTTAAATAGTCCGATATAGGCTTAGTTGTGTTTGGGGTAGATTTAATATTCACTATATACTTATAAATAGTAAAAAGAGTATTAATCTGCTGTTCTCGCATTAATATATACTCTATATCCCATTTTTCAGCTTCGCTACTCGAAAACTGGTTCATATAATTTTCTTGTGCAGTGAGCTTTGCTTTATTAACAGAGGCGTTTAATTTTTTAAAGCACCCTCCGTTATAATCTTTTATATCCCCAACTAATATTTTTTCAGACATTCTTTCCAGTACAATCTTTATTTGCTCGTCAGTCTCGTTTCTAAGTAAATTCATATACTCTGTCTTTTTTCTAAGGTGTAGGTTCACTATTATCGCAAACGTGACTCCTATCACAAAAAGTAATACTTCGTTTAGAACGTGTTGTAGTGACATATCTTGGAATGTCAAAAAGTGTGAGATTAGCACGGAATTCATAGCCATTGCGTTTTCCCATTTCATAATTATGCATATAACTATAAAAAAGAACAAATAAATACAAAATGCCATAATAGTATATCCAAAAATATTATAAATAATAAAAGAAATCCCGAGCGCTACTGCAAACGCAAAAAATCTATTAATAGCAGTTTTAAGAGTTTCTTTTTTGGTAGACGCTACTGATAATATAGCAACTATCCCGCAGGCAACTGAGAATTGCAAGTGAAGTGATTCTGCCACAACGATAGCACTAATTGCCGCTAACCAGATTTTAAAAGATTTCCAAAAAATAAGTTTATTTTTCTCAAACAATTCTGTAAAAATCCCCTTTCTAAATTTTAAAATTTATTTAATTTATATGTATTATATCATATATTAATAAGCATCTCAACCAGCTTATTAAATTAATTTATTTATATCATTTTTTATACTCGTACTGGTAGGGCTTTTGGTGGGCGCATACCTCTTTACTGGAATGCCATGCTTATCTATCAAAAACTTAGTGAAGTTCCATTTAATATCATTGTTCATTGTTCCCTTTTTTTGATTCTTTAAATACTCATATATCGGGTTAGAGTTAGCTCCGTTTACGTCTATTTTAGAGAACATCTTAAATGATACCCCGTAGTTTATTTGACAAAACTCCTTTATCTCGTTGTTGCTAGCAAACTCTTGCTCTTTGAACTGATCACATGGAAAGCCTAATATTTCAAAATTTTTATCTTTATATAAGTTATATAATTTTTCTAGCTGTTCAAATTGTGGCGTTAAAGCGCATTTACTCGCCGTGTTTACCACAAGCAATACTTTACCTCTATAAATACTTAAATCTATTTGTTTATTATTTATATCTAGTGCTTTAAATTTGTGTACGCTCATCTTACATCTCCAAATAAATAAAACTCTTAAAGAATTTTTCAACCAAAATCTGTAAAAGTTTTATTTTAATTTATTTTATTTTATTTTATTTTATTTTATCTTATAAAGCTTTAAGCGCTAAAGAGTTTAATAAGCTCCAAGGCTTGTTATAGTGTGGTTGGAAGAAAAAGTCTACCATTGCTAATTCCTCTACTGTCATTTTGTTTTGGATAGCGACAGAAAGTGTATTCATCATTTGAGTTAAATCATGTTTGCTTATTATTTGTCCGCCAAGTATAATATGAGTATCTTTATCATACACTAATTTAGCTGTAAACTCCTCGTAAGTTGGCATAAATTCTGGTCTATAATTATCAGTAAGTATCACACTCTCTACGTTCTTACTAGTAGTGCTTTTCGCTACTTCTTCAGTCATTCCTGTAGAAGATATATTTAAATCATATATTTTTATACCAGAAGTACCTTGAGTACCTATATACTTTAAAGTAGGTTCTAATATATTTCTAGCTACCAAAGTTCCCATACGGACTGCATTTGTCGCTAAAGGTATATATCTATTTTCTTCAGCTGGATTATATCTTACTACGCAACAATCTCCAGCAGCAAATACGTCTTTATCGCTTGTTCTCATATATTCATCTATCACGATTGCTCCGTTTGGAAGTGTTTCTAGCTTATCTTTTAAAAGCTCTGTATTTGGTCTAAATCCTATACATAAAACTACTAAATCAGCCGTATATTCTCCCTTATCTGTAACCACACTACTTACTTTACCATCTTGTCCATTAAATTTAACAACTTTCTCTCCTAGTGCAAGCTTTATATTATTATCAGTAAATGCTTTTTCTGCACTATCTGTAAACTCTTTATCTAAGTATTTACTCATTATGCGTGGCTCTGCATCTATAAGAGTAGTGTTTTTACCTAGTATTTCAAACGCCTCTACAAGCTCAACCCCTATATATCCAGCCCCTATTACTACAACGTTTTTAGCATCTTTAGATTTTTTTATTATATCTTGTGAATGATTATAATTCTTACATAATAAAATATTCTCATGGTCAATCCCCTCAAAGTGTGGTATTATAGGCCAAGAACCTAGAGTAACAACAAGTTTATCATAAGTATCTTCAAATATTTCCTGATTCTCAAGGCTTTGAACTTTAATAGATTTAGCTTCTATGTCTACGTCTAATACATCATGTAGCATTCTTGTAGTAACTCCCATTTCCTCTAAAGCTTTAGGTGAGCTATAAAATAAAGTACTCGGGTCTTTGACAACGTCTGCTACGTTAAGCGCTATACCACAAGATAAAAACGATATATTATCATTTCTCTCATAAACAACTATTTCACTTTCTGGGTGAAGTTGTTTTAAATTAACAATCGAAGCAGTCCCAGCATGAGTACAACCAATAACAACTATTTTCATAAAATACAATCTCCTTTAGTCAAATACAGCTAGTAAATTTTAGCTATTATTTTTTTAATTTTTTTGATTTTTTATACACTTTAACAATAATTAATATCAATTAATAACAATTACTAACTACTGTTAATTAATATTTTAACATTAAAACATTAATTTTACAA
>JAWXUY010000142.1:0-5193 GCA_044425885.1 bacterium
ATTTTTTCCGCTACGTTTTTATCATAGTGCGGTGTCCCGCTATCCGATATCGCAAGCAAGCACACCACTATTACTCCTGAAGCTTTCATATGCTCAAGTCTACTTAGCATTTTAGATGCGTTACCGCCTTCTTCTAAATCACTTATTAAAAAAAATATAGTCTTCGATGGATTTTCTATTAGAGTTTCGCAATAGGCTATCGACTTATTAATGTCTGTTCCACCGCCCATATTAAAGCCGTATAAAAGCTCTACTGGGTCATCACATAAATTAGTTAAGTCTACTACCTCTGTGTCAAAAGAAACTATTTTTGTTTTAACCGCCGATATGCTAGCCAATATACAGCTCAATACAGACGAATATATTACAGACTCTCCCATAGAATAGCTCTTATCTACGTCCAAAATAATAGTCCACTTATTAGAGTCACTTTTATTTGCTCTGTCATAAAAATAAACTTTTTCTGGTATAATCGCACCTATCTCGTGATTAAAATTTTTTAAGTTTCTTCTTATAGTATACTGAAAATCTATAGCACTAGCCGATGGTATAGGCGAATGCTCTTTTTTATTTAGCTTAGACGAGATAACCTTTCTTATGTCATCAGCAAGCCTCTTATTTATATCATCTACTATTTTCTTTATAAATCTCCTTACACTGTCTTTACTTTTAGCTGGCACTTGCTCTTTTACCATCATAATAGTAGACGCCAAATTAATGTCTGGTGCCATATTTTCTAAAACCTCTGGCTCCATTAGTAGCTCTTTTAGTCCGCATCTATCTATCGCATCATTTTGTATAATCTGCACTATGTCTTTGTCAAATATGTTCTGCACATCTCCAAGCCATTTGGAAGCGTTTGGAAAAGACTTATTTCTCCCACCTATTGAGCCCCTGCCATAGCTATCTTCGCCGATATCTCCAAAATTCCTATTAGAATATATCTCAGATAAAGCATTATCTATCATTAAGTCTTCGCCTGTTAAGCCCTTGCTATTATCAGGGCTTAGCTCACTTAGTTGCTCATCTACTTCTTCACCAAGTATTAAGCGCCATCTTTTTATATTATCTATATTATTATCTATATTATTATCTATATTAGACACATCTCCCAACTCAAATTCACTCCTCTCTTATATTAATTTTAAATATTATCAAAGTCATACTCATCATCTATTATACTAGCTAAATTCTTAAACACTTCTAACTCCTGCTTAGTAATAGTGGTATTAATTTCAGAATTCGCTATATTAACTCCCCATAGCTCCTTTAAATTATCTACTATCGAGTCCTTTTCACTGCTAGAAAACTTAGTGAATGCCCTTCTTAAAAACAGCACCACTCTTTTAAAATCTTCTTCGCCTAAACCGCTTATATATTTATCTAAATACTTCCAAATATTTAAGTTTAAAATTAGCTGATATCTATTCTTCATACAAAATCCCTCTAACCAGTTGGCGGTGATTTTGCCATCTATACTACTTGATAAGTGAAATATAATCTTCTTCTCAACATCTTCAGGCGTATAAAACCCTTTCTCTAATAATAACGCTGTTGAGTATCCCGCTAAAAACTGATTTATATTTAAATTATCTGTGATATTATCTAATATACTAAGCCATTGTTTATTATCTATGCTCTCAAAATCAATCGTTAACTTGTCTATTATATCTATCGCCTTTATCATCGCTTTGACTTGAGAATCATCACAACTTAAATTGTCGTCCAGCATTAATATTACTTTTTGATAAAGCGTTTCTAGCATATTTATTGTACTCTCAAGATTAGACTTACTCATTTTTCTCAAATTGCCGTAGTTAATAATATTCATCAAGTTATCTATACAATTCGCAAACCCTATAAAATCTTTACTTTCTATAGTCTCCATCTGAAAAATCACTATAAATTCAGAAAGAGCCTCTGGTAATCCACATAAAAAGCTATTTAATATTTGCTTAGAGATATTACTTATACTCGTATCTTCCTCTATGCTATTCCTCATAAATTGTATACTCGCTCGCTCTATAGTGTCGCCTAAAAGTGAGCTCTCTACAAGCTCTATCTCAACCTCCGTTGACCATTGCAAGTTCCATTTTTCTCTAAAAGAAGCGCTGTCTTGTGAGTGTAATATTTGACTACAAAAGTGTACCCCTAGAGTCTTTAATCTATGTAAAAAAAATGACCTGTTTAAATCCAAAAACGCTGATTTCTCGCTCTTAACATGGATATTTTCCCTTAAATCAAGCGATACTTCATTAGTTGTAATTGTCGTATATGTTCTTAATTTTAAATCATCTATATTATTATTAAAATCCTGCTGTATAGATGTATTGCTCATTCCATCTGGAAGATAACCTATAGTCGTACCTATCTCTGTTATAGTCCTAGCCTTTGCAATACTCCCTAGCTCTCCCTCACCAAAACAAGTTAAGCAAGCATCTTGTAAATCTAATAAAGTAGGATACTCTCTATTATTTAAATATGCCAATGATTTAGAAAGCTTAACAGCGTCTATAACCTGTGCGGAAGAAGCGTTATGCCCTTCTTCTCTCATCTCCCTTGCTATACTCGTTAAATATTCTATTCCAATGCTATCTAAATCACTATTATTAATTGCATTCCAAAGCATATGATAATAATTAGGAGCATTGTTGCCTGCACCATAACCAGCTTGCTTTGATAACTTAAAGTAAGAATAAGGCATTAAAGTCTTTTGCGTAACTGTCTTATTAGCTTTAACTAACTTATTAAGAGAAGCTAGCTCTTTTTTTGTCATAGGAGTAACGCCTTTATTATCAAGCTTTAAACCCTCTGTGTGGAAAGCTCCTGTTAAAATAACTATATCTTCTTCAGATATTTTTTTATTATTATCCAAAACTTCTAAAATCTGTGCCTTCATATATGACTCTCTAATATAATTATTAGCAAAATCAAAGTTATTTTTATTATTATTAGAGTTGCTTAAGTTATTTAAGTAATCAACGCTTCTAAGCTCTGCTCCGTATGAGTTCACCGCTTCAAAATAATTATCATCTTGATTATTAGTATGCTCGATGTTAGCTTCCCAAAAAGTCTCGTGTGAGCCATACTTTTTTTCTAGTAAATCATAAATAGACCTATATTTAAAATTATATTTTACTCCCCCATCTATACTCTTATCATCTTTATCTTTACTATCTAACTCTTTGATTTTCTCATCAAGAGAAAGTTCAAGACTTATTACTATATCACTTGGTAAGTCTATAAACCTACACTCTACTTTATTCTCGTTGCACCATAATACAGCTTGGTATTCTGGGCTATAAATAGCAAATGGTACTATCACTGTCTTAATAGGTTTTTCGCTAGTAAATGCCAATATCGCAAATGGTGGCTTAACTTCTTTATTAGAAAACTCTGGTATAAAACTCGTAAAATCCGACGGTGACTCTATCAGTACAACTTTTGGCTTTAACTCATCTAGCTTTCTTCTTATATTAAACGCTCCATTTGGGGACAAATGGCGTATACCAAAATAATTAGGCATAATCTTATTTCACCCCGCTATTTAATTTTTTACACTCTTTGTATAATTCCTCCCAGTCGCCCTCACGTTTCTTCATTACGTTTTCAAGATATTCTAAAAATATTTTACTATCCGAAGACTCGTCCTTTACTATCGCTCCTTGTAACGCCGAAGCTAAGTCATAATTAGTAACTTCACCTTTACCAAAGCTTCCTGCTAGCGCCATGCTATTTGCTAAAATAGATATAGCCTCTGCTGTAGATAAAACACCCGATGGTTGCTTGATTTTTTGCTTTTTATCTAGTGTTATACCATCTCTGAATTCCCTAAATATAGTACATACTTTCTCTACTACGTCATCATTTGGTATTTTTGCGTTTAAGTCAAGGCTATTAGATAACTGCTCTACTCTTGTTTTTACTATCTCCATCTCTTGCTCTATACTCGCTGGCGACGGAAGCACTACTATATTAAAACGTCTTTTTAAAGCCGATGACATATCGTTTACGCCTTTATCTCTAGTATTAGCAGTAGCTATAACCGAAAATCCTTTCTGTGCTGGCACTTCTTTTGAAAGCTCTGGAATAGATATTCTTTTCTCTGATAAGATAGATATTAAAGCATCTTGTACCTCAGATGCACAACGTGATATTTCCTCTACTCTCGCTATACTTCCACTCTCCATAGCATTAAAAATAGGGCTTTTTATTAAAGCTTCATCGCTTGGTCCTTTTGCTATTAACAACGCATAGTTCCATGTATATCTTATATTTTCCTCTGTAGTGCCTGCTGTCCCTTGAATAACTTTTGTAGAATCTCCATTTATAGCCGCTGTTAAATGCTCAGACAACCACGACTTAGCCGTTCCTGGCTCTCCTATTAGCAATAAACTCCTATCTGTTACAAGAGTAGATATAGCAATCTCTACTAGTCTATTAGCTCCTATGTACTTAGGCGTTATAATAGTCCTACCCGCCTTACCCCCTACTATATACGTATATACAGAGCGTGGTGACATCTTCCAACCAGTAGGAACTGGATTTTTTTCTGCTTTTATTAAAGCATTAATCTCTTTCTGAAATAAATTTTCTGCTGACTGTCTTTGTATTTCACTCATTTTATCTTAATTCTCCTTATTTTTATTATATTATATATTTTTTTCACTTATTTTTGAACTTCTTATCTTCTCAAGCTCATCTCTTATTATATCATAAACTTTATACTTGCCACTATATCTTAATCTCTGGTAATAAACATAATTAGATTTAGAAACATTTGTTATATAAACATTTATTTTTTCACTTAGTCTTCTTATTTCTGACTCATGCTCTGAACTCATTAAGTTTATAAAATAATCATGCTGGAAAAAACATGCATTAGTGTAATTGCTATTTAAAAACCCTTCTGTGTAAGTAGCTGGATGATACATAGTATTATCTTCTAAATTATATTTTTTAAATAAAATCCTATTGCTATTTAACAACAGCTCGTACCACCTTGAGTCTAGTGGCTCAAAAATTTCTAGCTCTTTCTTTTTAAAATTATGCTTATCTTCCAGTATTCTATTAACATACGTATTACTAGAATTAAAGTGTTTATATTTAAACTCTATAATATTATAATAACTGTCGCTCAACATATACTTATTATTTTCCTCTAAATATCTAAGCCTTAAAGAAAAAGTCTCC
>JAWXUY010000143.1:0-5185 GCA_044425885.1 bacterium
GCTAATTTTACGTCTTTGGTAGCCTGTCCAACAGAATTAAATTTCCACTCATCATTATTTTTGTATATTTCACCTGCTATTAAACAAGTCATATCTGTATAATCCTCTGTAAGCTCGAATTTACATAGCTCAACGCCTGTTTTAGTGTTAAATATCCTGATAAAGGCATCGTTTATTAGACCAAAATGTTGCTTTCTTTCCTCACAATTATAGATATTTACAACGAATACTATTTTATTAAACTCATCTGGTAAAGCATTTAAATTTACATTTATTTGCTCGTCATCACCATCACCAGCTCCAGTGAGATTATCGCCACTATGAACGATAGCTCCTGAGCTATGTTTTAAATTAGAATAATAAATTACATCATCTACACTTTTTAAAATATCATTTCTAAGAATAATTGCAGAGGCATCACAATCGAAATTAGAAGTGGCTTTTTTGAATAAGCCTTTTTTTTGTATGTTAGGCTCCCAACCTAAACCGACTGTAATACTAGTTAAATCATTGTTATTTCCATTAGTATCTTTGCTTAAACTAATTTTTTGACCTTTTTTTAAACTAATTGACATAAATATAAAATTTAAACCTTTCTAAAATATTATAATAAAATATAAATATTAAGCAACATTTATACCATAGTTTTTGCATAAAGCAGGTAAACCACCTTGGAAACCAGCTCCAATAGCGTTAAATTTCCATTCGCCATTATGTCTATATAATTCACCTATAACAACTGCTGTCTCTACTGAAAAGTCTTCGCCTAAGTCATATCTTATAAGCTCTTGATTGTTTGTTTCATCTAGTAATCTAATAAAAGAGTTAGAAACTTGTCCGAAATTTTGATTTCTTGACTCTGCTTCATGGATAGTAACAGCAAAAACTACTTTTTCTATTTGAGCAGGTATTTTAGATAAGTCTACTTTTACTTGCTCGTCATCACCATCTCCAGCTCCAGTGAGGTTATCACCAAGATGACTAACACTTCCGCTATTATGTTCTAAATTGCTATAAAATACAAAATCACTGTCAGATGTAACTTGACCATTTGCATCTACTAAAAATAATACCGAGTCTAAGTCGAAATCACTACCAGTATCAAACGCATTTGTATCCCAACCTAAACCAACTAGTAAGTTATTAAGAGATGGATTTCCTTTTGTTAAATCTACTTTTTGACCTTTTGATAAACTAATTCCCATAAAATTTATACCTCCAAATTAATTAATATTTTATTTTAATGAATTACAAAACTACTCTTTAAAGATTAATATTCTTAGGTATTTAAGTATTAATTATTTTACCTAAGTTAATATATTATATTATATATAACTTTTTTATAGAAGTCAATATATATAATTGATAAAATTAAACTCAAGTTGTTTATTTATATAAACCTCCACGGGCTCTACCATACTAGCAATAGAAGATATAGTAGAACTACGTAAATCTTTAGCTAAATATAGCGTCTTCCTGAAAGACTATTAGTCGAACATTAATGCCTATTAAAAGTTTTGTTACATTGATGTTTAGATTTCTTTTTGTAAATATTTCTACTTTTTTATTAAATTATTAAATTATTAACTTATATTAATATATATTAAATATAGCATATTATACCAATATATGCAATAGTCAAATAAAAAAATTTAACCTTGACAAATAAAAAAATAAATGTTAAGCTAAAATTAAATTTAGGTATACCTAAAATAATAAAATAAAACAAAACAAATAGGAGAATTTTAATAATCTATGACATCTAACCAAGAAGAATACTTAAAAATAATTTATGAGAAAGGCGGTTTTGGTAAGAGAATACCAAATAAAATAATTGCAGAAGAACTAAGTATATCACCAGCCTCTGTAACAGAGATGCTTTCAAGACTATCTAGTGATGGATTAATAAATTATAAACCGTATGGAGGCTCTAAGCTCACAGAAGAAGGAGTTAAAGCCTGTATACAGATAATAAAGAGCCATAAACTTTGGGAAGTATTTTTGATGAGGCATTTAAATTACACTTGGAGAGAAGCTCATGAAGACGCACACTTACTGGAGCATATTTCTTGTGAGCGATTAGTAAGTAGACTGGATTTATTTTTGGATTTTCCAAAGACTTGTCCACACGGCGGTTATATACCAAGAGAAAATATAGAAGATACAGAGGTATTTTTATTAAAGACTTTAAACTCTTTAGAAGTTGGGGATATAGCAGTTATATCAAGGATTCAAGAAGATGGAGTACTTCTAGACTATGCAACAAGATGCGGTATAAAATTAAATACAGAGATAAAGATAATATCAAAAGAAGAATACGAAGGAGCGATTAACTTTTTGCAAGAAGATAAACAGCTTTCGATTAGCTTTAAAGCATCTACACAAATATTATGCAAAATTGTAGAACACTAGTATAATATTAATAATATAATAAGATAAGTAAATATAATAAGATAAGTAAATAAGATAAATAAATAAGATAAGAGGTGAATTTTAATGAAGAATATAATATATGTAATAGTGATGGGATGTATGCTTGTTTTAACAGGGTGTAACTCAGGTGATAATTCGAGTGATTTAAATAACAATGATAAATTAAATATAATATCGACAACTACTATGATACATGATTTAGTTAGTACTATAGGAGGAGAATACGTTGAGAGTACGTGCCTAGTAGGAGTAGGAGTAGACCCACATTTGTATAAAGCGAGCGCTGGAGATGTATCTAAGATGGAGAACGCTAACGTGATAGTGTATAACGGACTTCACTTGGAGGGCGAGATGGGGCAAGTATTTGAGTCACTTGAAAGTAAAGATAAAAATATAATATGCCTTGAGGACGCTATAAATGAAGAAGAATTACTAATAGACGAAGATAGTATAGGGACAGCTTATGACCCTCATATATGGTTTAATGTATCGCTGTGGAGAGATAGCGCAGTATACGTGACAGAATGTCTGACAAAAATAGATGAAATAAACGCAGATAAATATCTTGATAACTTGGAAGAATACATACAAGAACTAAATAATTTGGAAGAATATATAAAAAATAGAATAGACGAAGTAGAGGAAGAACAAAGAGTTTTAATAACAGCCCATGATGCTTTTAACTATTTTGGAGATGCTTATGGCTTTGAAGTTAGAGGACTACAAGGAATATCGACAGATGCAGAGGCAAGCACATCAGATATAAGTGAATTAGCTAATTTTATAAATGATAATAGAATAAAGGCTATTTTTGTGGAATCATCAGTATCGTCAAAGAATATAGAAGCACTACAAGAGGCGGTGAAAGCGAAAGGATTTGGAGTAGAGATAGGAGGAGAGCTTTACTCGGACTCGTTAGGAGATGCCAATAGCGGACACGAAACATATATTAAGACTTTCATAGCGAATATAGATACGATAATAGAGGCTTTAAAATAAAATATAATAAATTAAGATAAGATTAAGGGGGATAATTTTATGTATGCTTTAAATATGAATAAGATTAATAATATAAATGCGATAGAGATAAACTCGTTGACAGTTGCATATGACACAAAGCCAGTACTATGGGATATTAATTTAGAGATACCAAAAGGAAATCTAGTAGCGATACTAGGACCTAATGGAGCTGGTAAATCGACATTAATTAAAAGTATGATGAATTTGGTAAAACCAGTTATAGGGCGAGTTGACTTTCCGATGTTAGAGATGACTAATAAAATTAATAATAAGATAGCATACGTACCGCAGAGCGGTTCGGTTGACTGGGACTTTCCAGCATCTGTATTAGACGTTGTTTTAATGGGTAGATATGGACATTTGGGGTTATTCAAAAGACCAAAACAACAAGATAAAGATATGGCAATAGAGATGCTTAAAGCAGTAGGAATGGAAGAATATATAGAGAGACAGATAAATAAATTGTCAGGAGGACAGCAACAAAGAGTATTTATAGCAAGAGCTCTGATACAACAAGCAGAGATATACTTTTTAGATGAGCCATTTAAAGGAGTAGACGTACAGACGGAGAAAATTATTATTAAGCTTTTAAAAGAGCTAAGAGATAAAGGAAAGACAGTTATAGTAGTACATCATGATTTACAGACAGTAGAAGAATATTTTGACTGGGCGACGCTTATAAACGTTAAAGTCATAGCGAATGGAAGAATAAAAGAAGTGTTTAACAAAGAGAATTTAGATAATACATATGTAAATAAATAAATAAATAAATAAATAATAAAAATAAATAATAAAGGCGGTGGGAGTGTGATGAATATTGTTGATATTGAGCTTATAATTAATTTATTAAATGACTATACTTTTCAGGTTGTATCACTAGGAGCAACTTTGCTTGGAGCGATAAGCGGAGTGCTGGGTAGCTTTGCAGTACTGAGAAAGCAAAGCTTATTAGGAGATACTATATCACATTCTGCGCTACCGGGAGTTGTACTTGCTTTTTTGCTAATAGAGGTTAAAAATACTGAAATTTTACTACTAGGAGGCTTAGTCAGTGGGCTTATGGCGACGGCAATAATAAATTTTATACAGAAAAATTCTAAGATTAATTTTGATAGTGCACTAGCGATAATACTGGCAGTGTTTTTTGGGGCAGGCTTAATATTATTGACGATTTCTCAAAGACTACCAAATGCTAACCAATCTGGACTAGATAAGTTTATATATGGGCAAGCGTCAGGAATGTTATTAAGAGATGTAAAATTTATTTTTGGTTGCGGAATAATATTAATGTTGATAGTGGTGATATTTTGGAAAGAGTTTAAAATATTGTGCTTTGACCCAGAGTTTGCAAGGTCGATAGGGCTTGACATAAATAAGCTTGATATATTATTAAATTTTGTGATAGTAATAGGGATTATTATAGGACTCCAGACAGTAGGAGTAATATTAATGAGTGCAATGCTAATAGCACCAGCAGTAGCATCTCGACAATGGGTTAATAAACTAAGTCATATGATAATGCTCTCGGCTTTTTTTGGGGGAGTTTCTGGGTTTATAGGGACATTGTTTAGCTCAGCTATAAAGGGAATGCCTACAGGACCGATGATAGTAGTAGTAGTGAGCGTGATAGCATTTTTTAGCTTATTATTTGCGCCTAATCGGGGTATTATATATGATGTTTATAAGAAAAAGCAAATAAAGAATATGATTAAAAAGAGAGGAGCTTAGAGTT
>JAWXUY010000144.1:0-5139 GCA_044425885.1 bacterium
ACTCTTCAATCCGAGTATAACCAGTAAAATACTCATGATTTGTTAAGAAAATAAATACTTCTTCTATATGCTCTGTATTAATAGGAGTAAAACCTATTTTATCTAACTTGTCTTTGTTTGAATGATAATCATCTACGTATAAATAATCATTGTGATTTAATAATTTTAATAAATATAATATATTTTCATCTTGATTAGAATTTAATATATCCATACAGTCTTTGTACTGCTGAGTAGATACTTGGGAGAAATCGCTAAAATTTGTATCAAGCGTGTAACTAAAATACTTAACATAAGACGCTGTATTTTTGTTATAAGCAATAGAATTAACCTTGTCTACTTTTAGAAGCTTGGCTATATTTTGTATTAGAGCTATTGAGGCAGTGTGGATATTATCACATATATAATATTGATTTATTATGTCCGATAACTTGCTTGTATTAATTAAAGCATCTTGGCTTATAACACTATTATTATCACTTAAATAATTAGTAGACGTAATATTATTTTTGCTGTTTAGAGTTTTTATTATGTTGTGCTTGTTTAGAGTGTTAAATATAATTTTACTCACTTGCATTAGAGTAAATACGTCTTCTTCTGCCCAATTTCTTTTGTCAACACAATCTTCGATAAAGAGTATGCCCTTTTCATTGTATTTTCTTTTGGAGTCTATGAAAAAAATTGACTCTACACCAGCTTCAAATAACACATTTTTCAGCCACTCATCTTTAAGATTAGCGATATCATTTGTATAAAATACACCATCATCATCGGCACTTTTTATTAAATTAGTGATGTTTGATAAACTTATATTTTTGGTAAACTCAGTTTTTTTGTTTTTGCACCAATCATAAGTATCATTGTAGGTTTTGCCATAATCATCGGTTTCAAATATGTAACACCTGTGGGCTTTAAATACATTTCCAATATATTCTAGTATTAAAAATATAGTAGCTTCTATGTCTTTTGACTCATATAATAAATTAACAACTGTGGATATTATGTCATTATTAATTAAAATAGAGGAAGCTCTGTTGTCGTTTTTGTGTACTTTTTTGGGTACATAACTTAAATTAGTACCATCTGGTTCTTCTTGATATAATTTATAACCATTTTTGTTGGTGTCTTTTATTTTATATAGGGCTATATCGGACTTTTGATATAAATCCTCAAAAGTACCACCATCATTCGGATACATCGAAATCCCTATACTAGCCGATATCTTATAATATACTTTAGTTCCACCAGAAAAAGACTTATTTAAAAGATTGCATAATTTGTTTGCTATTTCTAATACTTGAGATGTATTATCTACGTCTTTAATAACTACTAAAAACTCATCTCCACCTATCCGCCCTAAAATATCTGTTTCTTTAAAACAGCTTTTTATATCATCAGCTATCCCAACCAAAACCATATCTCCAAAATGATGCCCTAGATTATCATTTATAGACTTAAAATTATCTATATCTATTATAAATAACGCAAAATTACTTTGATTTTTATTTGCTATTAAATTCTTTATTTCTTGTTCAGTAGTCAACTTGTTATAAAAACCTGTTAATAAATCCATCTTAGCTCGTTCTTCTAATAGCTTTTGGGTATTTATATTCGACATCTTACCTATAGCTGATATAAGGCTTCCATCATTATTTTTTATAAAACTATAGCTTATCCTAAACCATTCATATAAATTAGCATTTTTGTCAACTAAATACCTTATATCTATTTCTTTCTCTATCCCATTCTCCAAGCAATAAACTAACTCTTGATGTGCTAAATCATCATCTGGATGAACTTTTTTCAGAGCCATTAAAGTATGAGGATAATTTTCATAAACTGTCGCTGAACCGAATACATTTTGGTTAGAGCCTAGAAAATAAATCATATGCGTTTGCAAATCAAGCCTGAATAAAACTTCGTTTGTTAGCTCGGTTATTTTGTAAAACATAACACGCTCTAAGTGTAGTTTGTCATTAATGCTTCTTCTGTGGCTTAAATCCTTTATGCTAGAATAAAATAGCTTTTCACCCGTATCTGAAATGCTAGCACGTCCAAAAAGACGCACCCATTTTATAACGTTGTCCTGTGTCTTCATACGAAACTCTATATCAACATCTTCATTCTTAGACAAATTCAAATACGTTTCAGACAACACCCAGTGTACGTCTTCTTCAAATACAAAATCTTTTAATAAATACGTTTTTTCTTGAGTAGAATTATGAGGGATACCTAGTATTTTATAATGCTCACTATTCGCATAAGTAATAGATAAGCCATTCTCCACGTTCATCACTATTATACCGCTTGGCAACTGCTCAGCCAGTTCTTTAAAGCTAATATTATTTTCTCCCGCTACTTCAATTGCGCTTTTAAACATATAACAGACCAAGTTTTCATCTTTTTGGAACCAGTCACAATAAAGCTTTACCTCTAAGAATGTATTGTCAAAACACCTAAAATAAACTGTGCACTCAAATTTGCTAGAAGAAGTCAAACTGCTTTGTATTTCTTGTTTTAATTCTTTGTATACTACAGAATTACTAAAAAATTGACTAAATTTAAGAATACCTTTTATCTGTTTAGTTTTTAGTAAAAGCTTTGCTTTATTATTAATAAAAAAAATTTCTTCTTTTTGTATATCTTCAATGATTATACCATTGTCTATATAATTTAATAAGTTATAATTCAACTATACATCCTCCGTTTTAAAAAAATATACTCTTTTTTTTCTCTTTTTATTAAACTCTAAAATCACAAAATAACGAGTTTAACACCTTTTTCAATATTATTTTTTATAAAATATAAAATAATATTATTCCCAATTTTTATTTAATTTTATATTATTATATATCTTCAAGTACCTAAATGCAAGCACTTTATAAATTAATTTAGTTTTCATAACGATTAGATACAAAAATAAAAGCTATAAACTCTGGCTCATTTACGTTTATAGCTTTTGAATTTAATTATTATTTATAATATACTCATTATGATAATCAGTAGTAGACATTGGCTTAGCAAATACATAACCTTGTCCTAAATTACAACCGATTTCTTTTAAGAATTCTATTTGCTCATTAGTTTCTACGCCTTCACAAATTCCAGTAAAATCCAGTTCATTTGCTAAATTAATAATATTTTTCATTAATATTCTGTCTTTAGAAGAATTAATATCTTCGGCATTGCCAATATTATTTAAAAATCCCTTGTCTATTTTAAGGACATCTATGTTTATATCTGTTAGAGTTTGTAGTGAAGAATAAGCAGTTCCAAAATCATCGATAGATACTTTTAAATTTTGTTCTTTTATAGTGTCTATAAAATGCTTTAAATCAGCACGGTCTTCAATGAAAGTGCTTTCAGTAACTTCTAATTCTAGATACTCTTTAGGTATACTATACTTATTTATTAAAGCTATAAATTTATTTATAAAATGCTTGTCTTTTACATGATTTCTTGACACATTAACTGAGATAGGGTAAACAGGTAAATTTTCATCAAGACATTTTCTTATGTAAATCATTACTTTTTCATATATAATAAAATCTAGAGTAATAATAAAACCGTTTTTTTCAAATAGAGGTATAAATTGGTCTGGGAATATCATTCCTTTAGGAGTTATCCACCTAACTAAAGCTTCTGCTCCACATATCTTTTTAGTATTTAAATTAAACTTGGGCTGTAAGAATACATTAAACTCATCATTTGATATCGCATGAGGTATTTGTTCTTCTATTTCCATTTCTTTTTTGAGCTTTAAGTCCCACTCTATATTATAATAAGAAAACTTATTTTTGTGAGAACCTTTTACGCTTTTTCTTGCAGTAGTAGATTGGTCTAATAGAGTACTTAAAGATAATTGTTTATCTACAAGAGTTACTCCCATCACAACAGTTATTTTTATCTCTGAAAAATAAGTATCACGCATTTTTTCAAAAAGCCTAGATAATTTAGTCAACTTAGAGTGAAGCTCTAATTCGTTGCTATAAGCTAGAATTACGCAGAATTTATCTTCACCTATTCGACAGAAAAACTCATTAATAGTAATAAAATTTTGGATAACTTCGGATACTCTTTTAAGAACATCATCACCTATGTTATAGCCAAACATAGAGTTTATATACTTAAATTTGTCTATATCAAGACTGCATAGAGCATAATCAATAGAGCTTGGCTTAACAAAATCTTCAAAATTTTCTTCAAAACTTTCATATAAGATGGTGTTGGTTAATATGTCTTTTTTGATTTTGTTGTCTTCAAGATAAATAATATGGGCTTCATGATTATCCGCCAACCTAAACGGCATAGTCTTTTCTAGTATTTTTTCTGTTTGAGCTTCTAGTTCATCTTCATCTATTATCATTCCTACTTTTATATCTGGAATTTCTTTTAGAAATAGCTCTGTAAATCGTATAACTTCGTTCGTTTGACTGTTTACAATAATCATTGCGAATTTTTGACTAAGCATCGTGTTAATAGTGTCTCTTGAAGAAATTTCTTTGTGATATCTATATATTTCTAACATACTTTTAGAGCGGTTAGTTGTCAAGCCCCTAAGAATATTTATGAACCTTACTTGCTCATCAGTCATTTTTTCAGTACCATATTTTTCAAAGACACAGTAGGTAAAATATCTTTCTTCTGTTTCGGTAGCCGATATATATATTTGGGATAGATTTTCTTGATTGGAGCAAACAAAACCAATGCCATCCATAACAGACTTTATGCTAGTATAATCATCTGTACAAATATGGCTTTTATCTCCACATAAATCTTTAAAAGCTTGTTGTTCTTTGTTATAATGCGGATTTTTCAAATTTAAATACTTCTCCATATCCCAGTTTTTTTGTTCAAGAGAGAATTCGAACCCAAATTCTGGAGTATAAGTAGAAGTAGTAATATATTTATCTAGTTCAAAGTTATAAACAACTATGCTTAATTTATCTATTTTACATTCTTCACAAATCTTTTTATAAACATATAACAAAGCCCTTACTGAGTCAGTATTATTGTTGCATAGCTCTATTGTTTCTTCTAAAGTTTGCATCAAATCCATAGATATAACCTGCTATTTATATTTATTATAATAAAAATAGCTTATCCTTTCCTAATTTTTATTTTTATTTTTAATTTTTA
>JAWXUY010000145.1:0-5136 GCA_044425885.1 bacterium
TGTATAATGTCGGATAGCTCTTCCGACATACCATTGGAACTTAGAAACAAATATAATATAGACCTTGTACCACTCTTAATTTCTTTTGATAAAGAAAATTATTTACAAGAACACGTTGATATAAGCGTAGACGATTTTTACAAAACACTTAGAAAGGGAAATATTTTCCCTAAAACTTCTCTCGCTTCACTAGACTCATATATGTCTAAATTTAAAACGTATTTAGAGAAAGGTCAAGATGTTCTATTTTTTACACTTTGTTCAGATTTAAGTGGTTCTTTCCAAGCCGCTAAAAACTCTTATGAGATGATTAAAGATGAATACCCAGATAATAAAGTTATAGTAGTAGATAATAGGACAAACTCTTTTGCTGGTGGTATACTGGTGCTAGAAGCCTGTAAAATGAAAGAAGCTGGCTACTCTATAGATAAGACTTTCGCAAGACTAGAAGAAATTAAACTTGATGCTTGTTTTATTTTTACTGCTAATGACTTAAAATACTTACAAAAAGGCGGTCGTTTAGGTAAAGCGTCAGCTTTATTCGGAACTCTTTTAAATATTAAGCCTATTATATATTTAAAAGACGGCTTATTAGAGCCACACTCTAAAGTAAGAGGTAGAAAAAAATGCCTTACTGAGCTAGTTAACACCTTTGCTGAATTTATAAAAGGTGATACAGAAAACTATTCAATCGGACTATGTCATTCAGACTGCTTAGATGAGGCTTTAGAAGTTAAAGCAATGCTAAAAGATAAGTATAACTTAGAAGTTTCTTATCCTCTTTCTACGTTAGGTGCTTCAGTTGGTTCTCATATGGGACCAGATGCAATCGGTATAAGCTTTGTAAGAAAATTTAATAAATAATACATAATTTTATACAAATAGCAAAATATTTTAAAATATTTTGCTATTTTATTTGCTTAAATTTATTATTTATGATATTATTTTAGTTAGTTTTAAATTAACCCAAAATTTTTAACCAAATTTACTATTAAATTATTTGATAAAATTTGTCTTATTTTTTTATACACAAATCTTAAAAATAGTAGTATAATATAAATAATAACTAAAATAAAATTAATTAAGAGAGGATTTTGAGTTTATTATGACTTTAGATAATTTAATACGCAACTTAAACTATATAAAATTGATTAACAACAACAATAACACTATAACAGCTTTGACTATTAATTCAAAGCAAGTTACTAAAGATTATTTATACGTAGCAATTAAAGGCTTTAATGTAGATGGTCATAGATTTATACATAGTGCTATAAAACAAGGAGCAACTGCAATACTTTGTGAAAATCTTGATTTTTTAGATGAAATAAAAAAACTAAACGATGTTGATTTAGATAATATATGCTTCATACAAGTTTATAATACTAGACAAGCTTTGTCTAAAATATGTCAAAACTTTTACGGTAAACCTACAGAAAGTTTTGATTTAATAGGCATTACAGGTACTAACGGCAAAACAAGTACTACTTATTTTATGGAACAAATACTTACTGAGTATAAACAATCTACAGGGGTAATCGGTACGATAGAAATAAGAGCAAACCAAGAGAAATTAAACTTTGATTTTGCTACAAGCACTACTCCTGATACTATAGAGTTAAACGAACTTTTTTGTAAATTTAATGAAAAAAATATAAAAAATATAATAATGGAAGTATCTTCTCATGCGTTAGAGCTTAACAAAGTTGATTATTGTAAGTTTAAACTTGCTATTTTTACCAACTTGTCTCAAGACCATCTAGATTTACACCAAAATATGGATAATTATTGTAATGCTAAAGCAAAATTATTTGAAATGTGTGAAATTGCAGTAGTAAACGCTGACGATAATTATACGCCATCTATATTAAAAAACTGTAACGCAAAAGTACTAACATATAGCATAGAAAAAGAAAGCGATTTGCAAGCAGTAAATATTAAATACTTTATGGACAAAGTAACTTTTGACGTAAATATTAATAACAAGCTAGAAAGCTTTGAGCTAAATATACCTGCTAAATTTAGCGTATATAACGCACTTGGAGTTATAGGGGCGAGCATTATGTTGGGTATTCCTGTCGATGTCATTAAAAAAGGTATTTATAATATAAAAGGAGTAGCTGGACGTATACAGAATATACCTAACGATAAGGGCTTCAACGTGCTAGTGGATTACGCACATAGCCCAGATGGTCTTGATAATATTATAAAAGCAGTAAAGCACTTTACTAAAAATAGGGTAATAACTGTTTTTGGGTGTGGAGGTGATAGAGATGCGAAGAAGCGTCCTATTATGGGAGAGATTGCAGGTAGTTTATCTGACTATTGTATTATAACTTCTGATAATCCACGCTCAGAAGTCCCAGAAGAAATAATAAAACAAGTAGAAGTAGGTACGAAAAGAGTTACTCAAAGTTATGAGAAAATAACTGACAGGAAAGAAGCTATTTTTAAAGCTATTGAGATGGCAAAATTTGGTGATAGCGTAATTATTGCTGGGAAAGGTCATGAAAATTACGAGATATTCGCCGACAAAATTATTCATTTTGATGATACAGAAGTAGCTCAAGAAGCTTTGAATATTTAATAATTTAAAAATATTTTAGAAATATTTTAGAAAGGAAATTCACTAGTGAAAAACATTTTATTAGAAGATGTTATAAAAGCTGTAAACGGTGTTATACTCCAAAATATTAACACAAATGATATTTATATAAAAAATATCTCTACGGATACACGTAGCATATCACAAGATAGTTTGTTTATACCTATAGTTGGTGAAAACTTTGATGCTCATGATTTTATAAAAGACGCTTTTAAGTTAGGAGCTGTATGCTGTCTTAGTGAAAAAGATATTAATAATAATAATAATAATAATAATTTAATAATAATAAAAGTAAAAAGCACGAGAGAAGCACTAAAAGATTTAGCGAGGTATTACATAAGTTTATTTGAAAATCTTAAAGTAGTGGCGCTCACTGGAAGCGCTGGAAAAACTACTACAAAAGACATGATAGCCTCTTGCTTGTCTCAAAAGTATAAAGTAGTTAAAACGCAAGGGAATTTTAATAACGAGATAGGGCTTCCTCTTACTATCTTTAACATAGATGATACTACTGAGATAGCAGTACTTGAAATGGGTATGAACCACTCTGGAGAAATAAGTGAGCTTAGCAAAATAGCTCAACCTGATGTGGCTCTAATTACTAATATTGGCTATGCGCACATAGAGAATTTTGATAGTATAGATGGTATTTTTAGAGCAAAGTATGAAATTTTTGATTATATGAACCCTAACTCAAACATACTTAAAATATTAAATGCTGATGATGATATATTAGCTACTCTACAAGATATTCAAGATAATCAAGATAATCAAGATGTTCAAGATAATCAAGATAAAACTAATAATATTTACGAGTTCTATGGGCTAAGTGATAGTAATTATATTAATAATTTAAAGGCTTTCGCATCACACGTACAAGAAAATGGTATAGATGGCATAACTGCTAAAATAAATTATTATAATAATATCAATAGTTTAGTTAGTTTTGATATTAATTTAAAATATGCTGGTAAGCACATATTATCAAATACTTTACCAGCCGTTATAGTATCTGACTTCTTTAGTTTATCACCACTAGAAATTAAAAATGGTTTGCTGGAGTTTAAACCAAGCAAAATGCGTATGGATATAGTAAAGCCTCTAAGCGCTAGCTATAACATAATAAATGATACATATAATGCAAATCCTACTTCTATGAGAGCAACTCTTGACGTATTAGCTACTTGCAACACAAGAAAAGTAGCTATACTTGGTGATATGTATGAACTAGGCGATTATACTGACAAGTTTCATAAAGAAATAGGTGCGTATGCCATTAATAAAAGTATAGACGAGTTGATTTTTATAGGTGAACATAGCAAAAAGATGTTAGATGGAGCAAGGGATACTCTATCAAAATCACCATCAAGCAACAGTGTTAGTATAAATTATTTTAAAACTCAAGATGATTTTATTAATAACTTAAATAATAAAGATTTCGTTAAACAAATAATAAAACAAGGTGATACTATATTAGTAAAAGCGTCTAGAGGTATGAAGTTAGAAAAAACTGTTAATATATTACTAGAGGATAATTTTAATACGAGGTACTTAAACAATGAATTCTGATTTATATTCTGCTATTTACGCTATTTTAGTAGCGTTTATAATAAATATAGCATTATGCCCTGTTATAATTCCTTTTTTAACAAAACTGAAATTTGGGCAAAATGTAAGAGATGATGGTCCTAAAAGTCATTTAGTAAAATCAGGTACGCCGACTATGGGAGGCGTTATGATACTAATTAGCTTAGTGGTTACATCTATTCTATTTTTAAACAATAATAATAATCTAAATACTGACTCTTTGGCAGTCTTGTTTGTAACTATCGGCTATGCTATAATAGGCTTTATAGATGACTACATAAAAGTAGTAAAAAAACGTTCCTTAGGACTGAAAGCTATGCAAAAAATAATAGGTCAGCTGATAATAACTTGTTGTTTTTTATATTACTTATTTGAATTTAAAAATCTAGGTACAGATATTTTTATACCGTTTAGTGCTGGTAAAACGCTAGATTTAGGCATTTTATTTATACCATTTTTCTTTATAGCTATGATTGGCACTGTAAATGGAGTAAATCTTACAGATGGTCTAGACGGTCTTGCTACTGGTGTCACAGTATTGGTTGTAATATTTTTCTTATTTATGTCTTTAGAATTAAATACTAATTTGACGCATATATTAGGAGCAGGAGTAGGAGCATTATTAGGATTTTTATTATTTAATACTCATCCAGCTAAAGTATTTATGGGTGACACAGGTTCTTTAGCATTAGGAGGGTTTGTAGCAAGCATAGCGATGATTATGAAAATGCCATTATTTATAGTAATAGTAGGAATAATATATGTATTAGAATCTATTTCTGTTATACTTCAAGTGGGGTATTTTAAAATGACAAATGGCAAAAGACTTTTTAAGATGGCTCCTCTACATCATCATTATGAGCAATGTGGTTGGAAAGAAGTGAAGGTAGTATCTGTATTCTATATAGTGACTGCTATAGCTTGTCTAATAGGTTTTTTAGCCA